>DASWQD010000097.1:0-8365 GCA_036398255.1 Gemmatimonadaceae bacterium
CTTCCGGTGGGTCGCGCTCTCGGGCGATCCGAAGGACATCGCCCGCACGGACGAGCTCGTGCTCGAGCTTTTTCCACATGATGAGCATCTCGAGCGATGGATCACTCTCGCGCGCGAGAGGATCGCGTTTCAGGGACTGCCTGCGCGGATCTGCTGGCTCGGACAGGGAGAGCGTGCGCGCTTCGGCGTTGCCCTGAACGATCTCGTTGCATCCGGAGAGATTTCCGCCCCGATCGTAATCGGCCGCGATCACCTCGACACCGGCAGCGTGGCGTCTCCGTTCCGTGAGACAGAGGGAATGAAAGATGGAAGCGATGCAATCGCGGACTGGGCGGTGCTCAACGCGCTGCTGAATGTCGCGAGCGGCGCGTCATGGGTCTCGTTTCATCACGGAGGAGGAGTTGGAATCGGAAACTCACTCCATGCCGGTCAGGTGATAGTCGCCGACGGGTCGCCGGAAATGCGCGAGAGGCTCGAGAGAGTTCTCACCAACGACCCGGGAATCGGAGTGGCGCGTCACGCAGATGCAGGATACGAGACGGCGATTGCCACGGCGGCCGCTCACGCGATCGATCTTCCGATGATGCAGTAGATGCTGTCCAGCAAGTTCCAGCCGTGGCACGTTCCCGTGTTTCTCGCGAAGTACGCGTATCTCTCCGTGGTTCGAAAGCCGGTCCTCGTGCACTTCGAGGTCACCATGCGCTGCAACGCGCGCTGCGGTTTCTGCGATTACTGGAAAACCGATCCGAAGGCAAAGGCCACCGAGCTGAAGAGCTTCGTGGACGCCGCGAAGTTTTTCAATCCGATGATGATCACCTACACCGGTGGCGAGCCGACGTTGAGGCGCGACCTCGAGGACATCGTCTCGGCCGTCGATCGCGCCGTGCGAGTCCAGTACTCGACGATCATCACGCATGGGGGAATGCTGACTCCCGAGCGCGCGAAGTCGCTGTGGGACGCCGGCATTCACCAGTTCAATATTTCTCTGGACTACCTCGATGAGAGGCATGACAGGGCGCGCGGAATTCCCGGGCTTACCGCGAAAATCTTCAACACAGTTGCCGGCATGCGGGCCCTTGGAGTCAACGCGATCCGCTTCAACACGGTGATCCGCGACTCGAACCTGGACCAGCTGATGGCGATCGTGCTGCGCGCGAGAGAGATGGGTGTGGCGGTCAACTTCAGCTGCTACACAGACTCGAAGAACGGGAACAGGGACGACTTGATCGAGCACGAGCGAGTCAGGAATCTCGAGAGCGCAATCGCCGAGCTGCTCGCGTTCAAGCGGAAGAACAGGGGAGTGATCACCAATTCCGATTACTACCTGGAGCAGATTCCGCGATACGTGCGCGGCGAGATAACCGAGCCCTGCCAGTCGGGAATCAGGACGATTCATGTAGATCCGACAGGACACGTGAAGCGGTGCCCGGATTTCGCTCCTGATTTTCACTGGAAGGATTTCAGGAAATACGAGCCGATCCAGTGCAATGAATGTTTTTACGCATGCCGGGGCGAAGCCCAGGCCCCGATTCGCCTCTCGCGAATCAGAGACGTAATGGCGACTCCCTTCGCGTGACGCAGCAGATATTCATCAACGCCGCGCAGGTGGTCACCGCAGCGGGGCCATCGCGTGCGCGTCGAGGACGGGAGATGCAGGACGCTGGGATCCTGACAGGAGCCGCTGTCGCGATCGACGGCGAAAAGATCCTGGCCGTCGGGTCGCAGGACGAGATCCTGCGCAACTATCCGGACGCGGAGGTCATCGATCTCCATGGACGACTCCTGACGCCCGGCCTCGTCGATTCGCACACTCACGCGATCTTCGGCCGCCCTCGCTACGAGGAGCAGGAGCAGCGCGCCGCCGGTATTGGCTACATGGAGATCGCGCGCCGCGGCGGCGGCATACACTCCTCCGTTGCAGATCTCAGGAAGCGGACGGACGACGAGCTGTACCAGCTCGCACGCCGGCGAGTTCTGAAGCTCGCATCGTTCGGGTCGACGACCATCGAGGTGAAATCGGGATACGGACTTTCACTCGAGGATGAGATGAAGTCCCTTCGCGTGATCGCGCGACTCGCTGCTGATCTGCCGGTGAGGCTCGTACCGACCTGGCTCGGCGCACACGAAATTCCACTCGAGTACCGGTCGCGAGATTCCGGAAGGCGCGACTACGTCCGGCTTCTCGTCGACGAAATCCTTCCGGCAGTAGCGGAGGGTCGCCTTGCCCGGTTTGCGGACGTTTTCTGCGAGCCTGGAGTGTTCACGCTCGAGGAGACGCGTACGATCCTGACCGCATCGCGAGCTGCCGGACTGGGGGTCAAGCTGCACGCCGACGAGCTGGAGCCGCACGGCGCGGCCGAGCTCGCTGCGGAGCTCGGAGCGGTTTCGGCGGACCATCTTGCCGCCGTATCCGAGGCGGGAATTGCGGCGCTTGCCGCTTCATCGACCGTCGCAACACTGCTTCCCGGGACGATGCTTTTCCTGGGCCGGCACCGTCAGGCGCCAGCGCGGGCGCTCATCGACAGCGGAGCGGCGGTCTCCCTGGCCACCGATTTCAACCCTGGAACGTCCCCGACCTTCAATTTCCCCCTGATAATGACCCTCGGCGTCAGCCAGTTACGAATGAGCGTGGCGGAGGTCTTCCTTGCAGCGACAGTGAATGGTGCAGCCGCACTGGGGCTGGCCGAGAGCATTGGCCAGCTGGCCCCGGGGTGGTCGGCCGACCTGGCCGTCTGGGACGCCGAGGATGTCCGTGAGATACCGTATTGGTATGGTGATCGTCGTTGTATGGGCACCTGGGTGAAAGGAAAACCCTGTTATACGCAGGAGCCTGCTAATAACTTGCACCTCTCGCGCTGACCGCGGGCCGGGAGGCGTGCGCTTCATGTTCCTTGAGACCAGATGTCCAATTCCGCAAAGCTGAAAAAGAAGGCCGCCGACTACGAGGCGAAAAAGCAGTTCGACAAGGCCCTCGAGGTTTATGAGGCGGTGCTCAACACCGCTCGCGCGGGCGATGAGGAGCGGGACGTTCCTCTCTACAATCGCGTCGGCGACCTTCACTACCGCCTCGGCAACAACGAGCAGGCGATCAACTACTACGAAAAGGCGGCTGATCTCTACGCTGAGGGCGGGTTCTTCAACAATGCGATAGCCCTCTGCAACAAGATCCTCCGCTATTCCCCCGGTCGTACGATTGTCTACTACAAACTGGGGATGATCAGCGCGAAGAAGGGATTCACGAGCGACGCCAAGCAGAATTTCCTCGAGTACGCCGACCGCATGCAGCGGCAAGGCAAGATGGACGAGGCGTTCCGCGCGCTGAAGGAATTCGCGGACCTCTGTCCGGGCCAGGACGACGTGAGACTCATGCTTGCCGATCAGCTTGCGAAAGCGGAACGCAAGCCGGAGGCACTGGAGCAGCTCGAGCTTCTCTACGACACACTCGAAGCGGAAGGCAGGTCGGGCGAAGCGAACGCGACGCTCGAGCGCATGAAGAATCTCGATCCGACATTCAAGCCGCGCCGGTCGATCACCCCGACGCCGCGCAAGAAGGAAGGCCTCGTCTTCCTGGATCTGGATTTCGATTCTCCGTCGCCCGCGGATGCACCAGTCGATGCACCTCCTGCGGCTCCGCCGAAACGAAAGACTCCAGTCGTGGAGAAGCCGGCTGAAATTCCGTCGGAGTTCGTCGAGGCAGCCCGCCCGGCGGTGCCTGAAGGCCTGGAGCTGACTTCGCTCTCCGACGAGCCTCCGGGTGCTGACGTTCCCGCAGCGCCGTCGAGCGACCTCGTGTTCCTTACGCCCGCCGAGGAAGAACCTCCGACCGTGAGCGAGATCGCTCCGATAGATCTTGCGCCGGTAGTCGACGCACCTGCACCCGAAGTCGAAGCTCCGGTCACCGTCGATCTCGAGGAGGCCGTCGAGAAGGAGGATTCCTACGCGTCGAACGGATCAGGAGACGAGGAGTTCATCGACCTCGGTGAGTGGCTCGAGCGCAATCGCACGCCCTCGTCCACGCGCATGATCGCGCACGACGAGGAGCCGGAGGACAACGAGCAGAAGGACTTCGGCGAGATGCTCGACAAGTTCAAGGCGGGAATCTCCCGCAACGTCGACGACGAGGATTTCGAGAGTCATTACGATCTCGGCATCGCATTCCGCGAGATGGGATTGCTCGACGAGGCTATCGGTTCGTTCCAGAAGGCGGCACGCGGCCCCGACCAGCTCGTTCGTGCATCCGAGGCGATTGGACAGTGCTTCATGGACAAGGGCGAGGCCGGAGTCACTGTCACGGTCCTCGAGCGTCTCGTGCGCGCCGAAGGCCTTCCTGACAATCAGCTCGTCGGAGTTCTCTATCTGCTTGGACGCGCGGCAGAATCGCTGTCGCGCGAGGAAGAAGCAGCCACCTATTATCAGCGTGTGCTCGCAGTCCAGATCGGATTCCGCGACGCCGCCGACCGACTCTCGTCCCTGGCTCAGGCATCGAGATGACCGCGACGGGCGTCGCCGCCCCCGCCGCTCGTGACAGGTCCAGCGAGAAGGACGCGCTCCGGCGCATTCAGGGATCCGTAAGGGAACGACTCGATGAAGTGACGGACGAGATGGCGTCGTCCGTCCTGCGTGATGCGCCGCTTCTCGCGCAAATGGGCCAGCACCTCATGGCGATGCGGGGCAAGATGTTCCGCCCGACGCTCGTGCTCCTCTGCAGCTCCCTGGAAGACCGCTCGGAAAAACAGGCAGTGACTCTCGCCGCGGCGGTGGAGCTGATTCATCTCGCGACTCTCGTGCATGACGACGCAGTGGATCACTCGGTGCTGCGCCGCGGGATGCCGACACTGAACTCGCTCTTCACGCACCAGATATCGGTGATCATGGGCGACTTCCTCTACTCGATCGCCCTGACGAAGCTCGTCAACCTCGGCGACATCGAAGCTCTTCGCGCGCTCACTCGCGCGTCGACAGAGATGACGATCGGAGAGATGCGCCAGCTGTCGGTGAACGACTCGCTGTCGTTTTCGGAAGATGACTATTACGCTCTCATCCGCTCCAAGACGGCGTCGCTGATGTCGGCGGCGTGTGAAGTCGGCGCTCTCGCGGGCGCCCGTCAGCATCGCGATTCACTGATCCGGTATGGCGATGCGCTCGGCATGGCGTTCCAGATTGCCGACGATCTCATCGACTACACCGAGGCTCAGGAGACGACCGGGAAACCGACCGGTCTCGACCTTAAGGAGCACAAGGTCACGCTTCCCCTCATCGCGGCGCTTCGGGTGATGACTCCGGACGAGCGTGCGAAGGTGGATGCACTGTTCGCGAATGAGAATCCCGGCGACGCCGAAGTTGCGGACGTGATCGCGATCGTGACCGCGAACGGCGGGCTGGATTACGCGCGCGAGCGGGGCGCAATATTCGCGAACGAGGCGCGCGAGGCGCTCGCCGGTCTTCCGGAAACGGTAGCGCGGCAGGCCCTGTTGGAGTCTATTTCCTACGTAATGGAGCGACACGCATAATGCCACCACGTGGTGCGGCCCGGCGCGGAGCTGTGTTTCACGCTATCGTTCTGGCAGCAGGCTTCATTACCGGCGGCCTGCTGACGCAGGTCGCGCGAAAGTTTCTTCCGCCCGGTGCGGCGAAGGAATTTTTCACGACCGGGGTAACACCGTCGGTTGGGCCGCTGCCGCTCGATCTGATCATCATCAAGTTCGCGCTTGGCCCGATCGCACTCGACGTATCGCTGCTCAGTCTGGTCGGCGTCCTGATAGCCTATCTGATTGCGCGATCGCTTTTCTAGGAGACTTAGACGATGCTAGGCAATCTTGGCTTCCCCGAGATCATGATCATTCTGGTGATCGTGCTTCTTCTGTTCGGTGCGAAGCGCATCCCCGAAATCGCCGGCTCGATGGGGAAGGGAATCAAGGAGTTCAAGAAGAACATCAACGAGGCGACGCGCGAGATCGACGACTCGCCGCCGCGATACGACAACCGCCTGAATCCCTCCGACATGGATGCGACCCGCCGCCCCGTGGACAGGGCGGAAGAGAATCGCCCCGAACCCAAGCGATTGATCTAAAAAAAAGGCCGCGTCAGGAGACGCGGCCTTTCATTTACAGGGAGCGCGCGCTACTGGGCCAATGCGCGCTGAGCCGCCTCGATCTCCTTCCGCTTGTCCTCGACTTTCGCATTCTCTCGAAGATTGGTGAGAAAGTCGCGAACACGTGTCTGCCGAAGCTGCTGCGTCACGGTGGTGCGCTGAGCGGCCTTCTGCTTTTCCCACTCCGCCTTGTCCGACAACTTCCGATAGTCCACGCGCTCTACGAAGATTCCATCGTACACACGGATCGGCGCGCTGACCTTCCCGAGGGGAAGCGAGAACGCTGCGCCAACGGCCTGATTGAGGCGGCCAATTCCAGTGGCGCCGCCGACACGTGTGAACGGCTCGCTTTTCAGGACGGTCATTCCGGCGCCTGAGGCAGCGGCTTCGAGCGAAGTCCTTGCAGCCTGCGAAGCAAACTGCTGAGCGCGCGGCATGAGCTTGTCGAGCTTCTTCTGAATCGCGAGCACGGCACGGATTTCCGGTGTTGCGGCCTCGAGTGATGGAATTCCACCCTTCGTGAGCGAATCGAGGCGGCCGAGATAGAAGCCGTCTTCCGCGTCGAAGAGCTCGCTCGTCTCGCCCACCTTCACACCCTGAAACGCCCATGGTCCGACGCTCGGAACGAACTTGCCGTCAATTGTCAGCGCGTCCGTCTCGAGCACGGCAGCGCGCTTGATCGGGAGGCCAAGCTTCTTCGCCGCTTCGTCGAGAACCGCGGGATTGTCCGACGACGCGGCAATCTTCGCAAGCTCGTCAGCGCGGCGATCGGTTGCTGTCGCCGCTGCTTCGCTCTGAGCGATCGGAAGCAGAATGTGCCGCACGGCAATTGTGTCGCCCTTCTTCTCGTCCACCTTGATGAGATGGTAGCCGTACGAGGTGAGGACAGGCTGAGACACTTCGCCGATGGCCTGGGCGTATGCCGCGTTCTCGAATTCAGGAACGAAGCGGCCGCGCGGACCGCGTCCAAGGAAACCTCCGTCACGCGCCGAGATGGAGTCGGTCGATTCTGCCCTGGCGATGTCCTCGAACTTCTCACCCTTCACAATCCTGTCGCGAAGGGCAACCAGGCGAGCGCGAACCGCGGCAGTGTCTTCTGCGGTGATGACTCGCGGGATGCTGATCACTGACACAACCGCGCGACCAGGTTTCTCGAAGTCCTTCTTGTTCTTGTCGTACCAGTCCTTGATCTCCGACGCCGGGACGCTGACTTCCTTGTCGGCGATCAGCTCCGGGCGGAAAACGACGAACGACATCTGCGCGGTATCACGCGTGTCGCGCCAGATGCTCCACAGCTTCTCGTCGCTTACGTAAACGTCGGAGGCAATCTGCTCGAACAGCTTCTCGCGCGGAATCTGGTCGCGATAATAGGACTCGAGCTGAAACAGGATTCCCTGCTGCCGCGCAGCGGGGCTGGCGAGAAAGCGTTGATACTTTTCCGGATCGAACTGCCCGTCAGTCTGAAGCTCGGGGCTTTGTGCGAGCTGCGGCGGCGGAGCGAAGCGGGCCGCCTGGGCGATCTCCTCTTCCGTCACTCGAATTCCGCGGCGGCGGTATTCCTGCCGGAGAAGCGCGTCACCTACGAGCTGCTCGAACGTTTCGTCGGCAATGCGGCGTCGCTCGTCGAGCGTGATGCTGCGACTGGACTGCTGAGTGGCCGCCAGCTCCATCGCGTTGATGGCGTTGTACCAGGTGGTTGCGAGAATTTCCTCGCCGTTCACCGTCGCAACCGCAGTAGTAGGCGTAACCTGAGAGACGCCCAGAAGACCGGACGTCTCGGCCAGCAGGAACCCGCCGACGAAGAAGACGATCAGAAAAATCCAGATGTACTTTGCGGAGCTCCGCATTGCTTGCAGCACGGGGCTTTACTCCTGCCGGGGCTGGAAAAATTGCTGTTTGACTGGGGGGTGTAGAGCCCATCAAACTACCGATTTTGCACGCGTAAATGCAACTGGCGCGGGTCGCCGCGGGACCATCGACTGCACTTCGGAGCAGTCAAAGAGTTGATTGAGTTGTCGCGCCCTGGAAAGTATCTTCACCGTTCCGTCCCGGGTGAATCGAGAGGGCGGCGCAACTCAGAGGATCATTGATGCAAGGATCCACCCGGATCGACGAGCTCAGGCAGAAATTTCACGAAAATCCGCGCCGCTATTTCGCGCCACTTGCCAACGAATACAGAAAAGCGGGAGACCCCGAGCAGGCGATAGCCATCTGCCGCGCTCATCTCGCTCAGCAGCCCGGTCACATGAGCGGGCACGTGGTCTATGGGCAGGC
>DASWQD010000098.1:0-8145 GCA_036398255.1 Gemmatimonadaceae bacterium
GTTGTCGAACTTCACCGTGCGTCCGTCCACGAACGTCACTCCACCGTGGCCGACTACCTTGCCGACCTCGCCGCGCACTATCATCGCCGTGTCCTCGTCGACGCCAAGGCCCATGATGTCGGGATAACCCGCGATCGCGACGAACAGCCGATAGAGGCGCCGGCGCTGAGAGAAGTGCGTGTCGACAATGGTCTTGTATCCGAGCAGTCCGAGCCCTGGACCGATGTACTGCTCGACGAGATTTCCCTCTTCGTCGACTTCGTTCCCGGCGAGAGTGAGCTCGGTGAGCGCTGCTGCTCCTGCACTCGTGCCGCAGACAATGCCGCCGCTCACGTAATTGTCCCAGATGGCGTCGCCCACCGGAGTGCCGCTCAACGTGGTGATCAGCTTCACCTGGTCGCCGCCGCCGAGGAAGATGCCTCGCGCGCCTGCGACCATCTTGGCGATATCGCGCCGTTGCGCATCCTCGCGTGTCTCGATGACGGGAATCACGACATCGCCCGCCTTTGCCGTCGCGAAATCGTTGCGCCAGTGGTTGGCGCTGCCGCGGACATCGCGTGACGCGGAGGTGATCCCGACAATCGGGCCTCCCTCTGCCGCCGCCGCGAGGTTCACGAACGCGCCGAGCGCTTCACCTGTCGGGGTGCACGCGCCTCCGATCATGATGAGTGTTCCGGCGCGAATTTTCGGTGTAACCCCCAGCTGGTCAGCCGAATCGAATCCGGCGCGGATCGGCGGCCGATCCTGCGGAGGGGTGCGTGGTGTCGGGCTCAGCTCGCTGACTCCGCAGCTGACAGCACCGGCTGCGGCGGCTGCAGCTCGTTCAGCGTGAACGCCGCGAGTGCGCCGGCCACCTGCGCAGTGAGCGGCGCATCATCTCTTACCGGGCCGTGTTCCGTTCGTTCTCCTTTCCAGTCGATCATGATTCGATCGTTCACGATGAGCGCTACGGCTCTCGCCAGCTTGCGGTCACGCCGCGTCACGTTCGCGTCAGTCGCAAAGATTGCGACCCTGCATCCGGCATCGCGGATCTTTTCCTGGAGCTCCCAGTCCTTTGCCGGAACGATGACGATTCCACCGCGATCCACTGCATCGGCAACTGTCGACATGAGACGAATGGCGCGCTCCTCTTCCTGATACCGCTCCGGCACATCCGTGAGCTTCGTGTCGGTGACAATTGCAATATCCGAGCGAGAGTATGGCAGGCCGGCCTGAAGCAGAAACACCGGTGACACGTCGATGATGAGCTCGTCGTTGCCAAAGCCGCGGCGCACGATTTCATGGCGCGTTGCAGCACGGTCAGAACCTCCGGTGATTCCGCAAAGCACGTGCTGGTGCAGCAGCGGAACATCGGGCTTCGATGCAAGCGCCTTGAGCTCGGCGACAGCGTGATCGACGTTCAAAAGCGTTCCCGCAAAAGCCTGCTGCACTGTCTCGAGCGCAAGCGCCGCGGCTCTCAGGCCAACTGCTTCGTGCATGTGCTCGAAGATGAGAGTGTATTCGCCGGTGATGTCGCCGCCGCGCGTGCGTCCGTATCCCACGTCGTGCCCGATCATCGTCTGAAGCTCGAGAGCGACGTGCTCGATGATGTGCGCTGCGTACGTTCCGTCGCGCAGCCGCAGGATGAACCCGCCGCGCTCGCCGATGCTGCATCGATGCTCGATCAACCCCGGCATAGCGTTCACGAGGGCGTCGGTGAATCCGGGAACGTCGGCCGATGAAATGTCCTCGTACGCGCCGACGGCGATGTCCATTCGCATGATCGGACGCGTTGACCAGAAATTCGCTCCGCGCGTTGCGTGGAGCGTCGTCATCCGCAGCTCTACGGCGGGATCAGGCGGCCCGCCCGTCACGATTTCTCGGTGGACAGCTGGCGAACCTGCTCGAGAACGGCGGGAACATCGTCGGCAAGGATGAAGATCAGGTCATTGTCCTTCATGTACGACATCGCATGCGCGAGCGCTTCCTTCTCGTCGTGCACCACATCGATGTGCTCTTCGACCAGTCCGCCCTCGCGGAGGCCTTCGGCAATGATCCGTGAGATCTCGCCCGGAGCCCGGCCGCGGCGATACTTGTCGTCGCGCACTATCACATGGTCGAGCACCGCTGAAAGTCTGCCGACCATGAGCAGGTCTTCGTCACGACGGTCGCCCGGCGCCGTGATGATTCCAATCCGCCGGTTCGCGTCGAGCCCGCTGACGAACTCGAGAAGTCCGGCAATCGCCGCCGGGTTGTGCGCGTAGTCCACGAGCACGCGGCCGTTGCCCACCCGAAGAAGATTCAAGCGGCCCGGCGTGAGTGACGGCGAAGGGAAGAACGAAAGCAGTCCGGCGCGAATGTCGTCGTAGCGCATGCCCTGCACGTACGCGGCGAGAATTGCCGCGAGGATGTTCTCCCGCTGGAATTTCGCCGCTCCGCCCATCATGAGCGGCACGTCCCGGACACTTGCGATCGGAATCTTCAGTCTCCCGCGACGGATGACGAACGTGTCCTTCTCGATGCGCGCGCCGATTCCGTTGCGCGAGAGATGCCTCTCGAACTCCGCGCTCTCGCCCTCCGGCTGCGTCGAGAAGAGCACGAGGTCTCCCGGAGTCTTGTCCTTCATCGCGTACACGAGCGGATCGTCGGCATTGAGAATCGCATGCCCTTCACGCTTCACGACCGCGGCGATGACGCTCTTCACGTCGGCGAGCTGCTCGAGCGTGTGAATGCCGCGCAGTCCGAGGTGATCGGCCGTGACGTTGAGGACGATGCCGACATCCGCCTCGTCGAATCCGAGACCGGCTCGCAGGATGCCACCGCGCGCTGTCTCGAGCACCGCGACATCCACAGTCGGATTCGAGAGGATGACGTTGGCCGAGAACGGCCCGGTCATGTCGCCTTCGATGACCATGCGGCTGCCGAGATATGTCCCGTCGGTCGTAGTGAACCCGACGACGTTCTCGCTCACCCTGAAAAGATGGGCAATCAGGCGAGTCGTCGTGGTCTTCCCATTGGTGCCGGTTACCGCGATGACGGGTATCGTCGCTTCGGCACCCGGAGGGTACAGCATATCCAGGATCGGCGCCGCGACATTTCGCGGCTCACCCTCCGCAGGGTGCGTGTGCATGCGGATTCCCGGTCCCGCATTGACCTCGATGATCACCGCTCCGTTTTCGCGGAAGGGAACCGAGATGTCCGGCGTGAGCACGTCGATTCCTGCGATGTCGAGTCCGACCACTCCTGCCGCCATCTCGCACGCGGTGACGTTGTCGGGATGCATCTCGTCGGTGCGGTCGATCGACGTTCCGCCCGTCGAAAGATTCGCCGTCGCCCGAAGGGCGACGAACTCGCCCCTTGCCGGAATCGTATCGAAGTTTCGGCCGAAAGTCGCAAGGAACTCCTCGGTAGTCTTGTCGGTCGGCAGCTTCGTAAGGCTCTTCGTATGTCCGACGCCACGGCGCGTGTCACGATTGCCGATATCGATCAGGTCGCGCACCGACCGCCGCCCATCTCCCACTACGTGCGCAGGCACACGCTCCGCTGCAGCGACGACCTTGCCGTTGATGACGAGCACGCGATGATCGCGGCCCTCGGCGAACTGCTCGACGACGATGCGACTTCCGTAAGTCGATGACGTCTCCCACGCTGCGCGCAGCTGATCCGCGCTCGCGACTCGTCCCGAGATTCCGCGGCCGTGATTTGCGGCGAGCGGCTTGAGCAACACCGGATATCCGATCTCCTCGGCAGTCTCCAGCGCACCTTCGAGAGTGCGCACGACGTCTCCCTTCGGCACAGGGAGGCCGATGTTTCCGAGCACGCGCTTGGTGTCGTCCTTGTCCTGAGCGATCTCGACTCCGATTGCGCTCGTGCGGTCGGTGAGAGTCGCCTGAATGCGATGGAGATTTCGTCCGAGCCCGAGCTGCACGAGCGAGTAATTGTTGAGGCGTCGCACGGGAATGCCGCGTCGGCGCGCTTCCTCGACAATCGCCCCCGTTGAAGGGCCGAGCCGCGATGACTCGTAAAGCGAGAGGAGGTCGTCGATGATCTCGTCGATATCGAAGTCCTCGTCGGCGATGCAGGACCGCAGGATGCGCACTGCGTCCTTCATCGCGCGAATTCCGACCTGCTCCTCCTGGAATTCGACGATCAGCCACCAGACTCCCTCGTCGCCGGACGGCACGACGCGCCCGAAAGAGACGTCGTTGCCGATCAACGACTGGAGCTCGAGGGCCAGATGCTCGAGGATGTGCGGGATATGCGTACCCTCCTCGAGCCGCTCGACGAATCCGCCCGGCTTGCCCCGGTTGCATTTGTGGAGCTGGAGCGACGGCATCGACTCGACCAGGCGCTGATTCAGCCGCGGGATCTGGGCCGAGGTAATTGACTCCAGCGCGCCAAGGCGCACGTCGCAGGCGATTACCGGAGCAAGTCTCCAGTAATTGGGCCCCCGAAGGGCGCGGATGCGAGTGACCTCGAGCTCGGCAGGGTCGAGCCTGGTCTGGACTTCGGCGATTGTGGAGGTCAAGCGGGAATTGTGCTCAGTGTAGTCTCAGGGAAGTTCGCACACGACGAAAAATCTGGCGAGGGGCTGTGCCGTTCCCTAGACTAGCAGGGACGGCGATTTCCTCGGCATCCGTCAGATCGCTTTTCTCAGGAGTCAGTATGCTTTCCCGGCTACTTGCAATCGCTGCACTCACCGGATCGCCGTTGACCGCGCAATCCCCGGGAATGGCTGACTCGCTTTACACGCTGACGGTCAATCCGGCCGAGCATGCTGACTTGTCCTACGTGTGGCTGCTGGACGAGGGCGTCTACAGCATCGAAGCCGACGGACGCACGAGGCACACCGTGCGGCAGGTCGTGCAGATCCTCAAGCGCGAGGGTGCGGAAGCGTACCGGGAACGACGGCTGACCTGGAATCCGGAGCACCAGAAGCTCACGGTCAACTGGATGCGCGTGATCAAGCCGAATGGAGAGGTCATCTCGGAGAAGCCCGAGCAGGTTCAGGACTCGGATGTCCCGGCGGAGATGGGCACTCCGATGTACACGGCGACGAAGGTCCGGCGCATTTCACTTTCCGGCCTCGACTCGGGAACCATTCTCGACTTCAGCATCACGACTGAGAGCGACCCGCCGATGATGCCCGGCGAGTTCTTCGTCTCGTGGAGAGTCACGACGGCGACGCACGTTGTGCGGTCCAATCTCGTCGTCGACGTTCCTGTCTCGATGAAGCCGCGCATCCTGGAACGCAATCTCGATTTCAAGCGCGCCGAGAGGGTGGACAAGGGCCGCCGATTCTACGCGTGGACAAAAGCGAACGTCGCGCGCGTGCGCGGAGAGCCGTACGTCCCCGATTCGATTGTTCAGGGAATGACCGTCAGCGTGTCGCCGTCGTTCAACTGGAGCTCGATCGGCAAGTGGTACGTCCCGATCGCGCGCGACGCCTATGCGATCACGCCCTCCGTAGAAGCGAAGATGACCTCGGTTCTGGGTGGAGCGAAGTCGCTCGAGGATTCGATTCGCGCTCTCCACAAATGGGTCGCGCAGGATATCCGCTATGTCGCGATCGAGCTGGGCCGTGGCGGATACGTTCCGCGTGACGCCGAGACGGTCGTGCGCACGGGATTCGGCGACTGCAAGGACAAGGCGATGCTGTTCCTCGCCGCACTGCGGAAGATTGGCGTGACCGGATATCCGGTGCTGCTCAACATCAACGGCACCGAGCGAAAGGAGAGTCCTTCACTCGGCCAGTTCAACCACATGATCGCCGCGGTGAAGACGAAGCAGGGATACCAATTCGCCGACCTGACGGCCGGGAACTATGCGCTCGGGAAACTGCCGAGATCGGAGCAGGGTAACCTCGCTGTCCTCGTGAAGGAAAACGACGCCGAGCAGATCACGCTTCCGGAGTCTCCCGCATCCGAGGCGATCATCGACGCGCTCATCACCGGGAGTCTTGGAGAGGACGGCATATTCACGGGCAAGTTCGGTGAAGTGCGGCGCGGCTATATCGATGCGAACCTTCGCAGCGCGTTTCAGAGCCCGCTCGATTCCGTGCGGAAGCAGGCGTTCGGGCGCACGCTCGCGAGCCTCTATTTCGACCGGCCGGAAACCGACAGCCTGGTCGGATTCGACGGAAAGGATCTTCAGGCCGAAGCACGATTCTCCACCAAGATCACGCGCGCTCGAATGATGACCAAAGTCGGCGGCGTGAACCTGCTGACGAATCCGCTGCGGCCGATGGAATCATACCTGCGCGCGGCGGAGGCAATGGAGAAGGACAACGATCGAAAGCTTCCGTACGACGTCGCGAGAATCGTCCCGCAGTACACGACGCGCCACGTCATCCGTATCAAGCTTCCCGTCGGGTGGACAGCGACGCTGCCGAAATCAGAGAAGCTCGATGGTCCGGTGGCGCGTTACGAGGTGAAGTACGCGCAGGTTGGAGGTGAGCTTCGCATCGAGCGCACGCTCACTGGAATCACCGGGATCAT
Source organism: Gemmatimonadaceae bacterium (assembly GCA_036398255.1). Classification (GTDB taxonomy): domain Bacteria; phylum Gemmatimonadota; class Gemmatimonadetes; order Gemmatimonadales; family Gemmatimonadaceae; genus UBA4720. Next base: position 6,477 of record DASWQD010000098.1, read on the forward strand.
TCCGGCATCGCGCCGACTGGAGATAGTCGATTTCCTGAAGAAGGTGGGAAGCGACGAAGCGAGAATGATCGTGCTGAAGGGCGCGCCGCATTCCCTGGCGCAGTTTCACTAAGTCAGAGCTTCGGCGATTTTCTGAAGCCGCAGACTGAACTGCGCGGGTCCCCAATCAGCAGCCCGCGCTTTGCCTTTCGCGGAGAGCGAGGCGCATAGCGCGTCGTCGGTCCAGAGTTGCTCGATCGTCGCCGCGATCTCATCGGCTGACTTCGGATCGAACAGGAGCGCAGCATCGCCCACCTGTTCCGGAATTCCGTAGATGCCCGAGACTGCCACCGGACATCCGGCCACGAACGCCTCGAGCTGCGGGATGTTCGTCGGGCCGAAGAAGCTCGGCATCACGAGCGCGCGAGCGCGGCGATAGAGCTCGAACATCTGCTCGTCGGGAACGTAGCCAAGGAAGATGACGTTATCGGTTATTCCAAGGTCTTCGACCTGGCTTACGGCTTCAGCGTAGCCGTTCTGCTTCGCGCCGGCTAGAACGAGGCGGATCTTGGGGTATCGATCGCGGAGGCGCGCGATTGCCGCGAAGAGTCCGGCATGATTCTTATGCAGCCAGAACGTCGCCGGATAAAAGAGGTATTTCTGCGGCAGCGCGTATGGAAGATCACGCGGCGGTGATTCCAGAGCGTCGTAGATGTATCGCGGCGCGATGTACGGAAGAACGAAGACGCGTTCCGGCGAGATCCTGTATGCGTCGCACACTTGCTGCTTGCCGACAATTGAATCGACCGCAACTCCCCTCGCCCAGCGGCAAGTTTCTACGAAATGGAACTCGCGCTCGCGCAGCTCGGCAGCCGAGCCCACTTCCGGAAAGTGCGGCTCGTGGATGTGCATGAGGTCATGGATCGTTCCGAGTGCGGGAACCGGAGCTCGAAATGCCCACGAGTCGTTCGATGGATTTATCCACAGATCCGCTTTCTCGCGAACGAGAGTCTGCACGTTCGGATCGATGATCGGGCCGACCTTTCGCCATGTAGAAATCGGAAGATCGGCAGCGTGCCACACGCGGTTGAAGAGCTTCGAGCGGAACGAATCGTAGAGCTCGACGACCTTCGCGCGGCCCGGTGGAATGAGCTTGAGCCATACGGGATTCGAGTATGCGACGACGAGCTCGAAGCGGTCCGCTGGAAAGCGGAGGAAGGCATCGAGCACGGCCTGCGCGTATTGATAGACACCGCCGCCTGGGGATGATCCAAGTACGATTCCGATCTTCTTCATGCGGCGTGCAAGTTAACCGGGCTGGTGCGGGCGGACTAACGGGGACGACTATATTGGGCAAATGAATGTCCTGGGAGTGCACATAGGGCATGACAGCAGCGCTGCCCTGGTGCGCGATGGCCGGATCGTCGCCGATGTAGCGGAAGAGCGGTTCGTGCGCATCAAGCACTACTCGAAGCTGCCGACTCAGTCGATCGACTACTGCCTGAAGTCGCATGGCATGACGATGAACGACATCGACGTCATCGCCGTTCCCGCCGCGGGTGTCGCTCCCGACCTGAACTTCCTGTTCGACTTGAAGGGACCCAGGCAGGAAATTCCCGGGAGGCGCGCTCAGGCCTTCTCATACATCAGGAAGCGCCTTGGCCGCGCGTACGAGACCCCGCCCCTCTAC
>DASWQD010000099.1:0-10272 GCA_036398255.1 Gemmatimonadaceae bacterium
AGATGATCGCGAAGTACGTCTCCGATGTAGACGTCCGTATTGCCGGGGACATCATCGCGACCGAGACGGCCGACGATCCTTCGGCACGCATCGGCGCCGATCTCACCTACCAGAAAACTGTCCACCTGCGCGGCGGCTACATCGCTAACGACACCGACGGAGCGAACGCGGCGGTGGGCTTCGGACTCGGAACGGGACGGCTGCTCTTCGACATCGCGCGTACATTCGGCGGCCTCTCCGAAGACGCCGGAAAAACTCCCACCTACATCTCGCTGCGATTCCTTTTCTGATGCGGAAGGAAGTATTGATTCTCGCAGGGCTCTTGTTGTCGTTCCAGTCGGTCGCTCATGCGCAGAGCTCTCGAGACGCGACGGCCGGGATCGACTCGCATGCGCAGAAAAAAATGCCAGGCATCGTGGCTGCTCTCGCGTCCGCAGTTCTTCCCGGGTCCGGTCAGATTCTCCTCCGCCAGAAACGCAGCATCGTGTACCTGGCAATCGAAGCCGCAGGACTGACGTACTACGTGACGCAGACTCGCGACGGCAACCGCGAGCGCCGCCTCTACCGGAATCTCTCGCGGACGGTAGCCCGCGCAACGCTGTCTCCGAGCGGTCCGGACGGGTCGTGGGATTACTATGAACACATGGAGAAATACGTCGAGAGCGGTGCATTCGACCGCGTCGAGGGAGGAACACTCGATCCCGAGACGGACGAGGAAACGTTCAACGGCGCAATGTGGCTTCTCGCTCGCCAGACTTTCTGGCGCGATCCCGAAGTGCCTCCGTCCGCCGAGACTGAGGAGTACCGGAATGCTCTCTCGTTTTACCGGGCGCGCGCGGTCACTCCGGAGTTTCTCTGGTCCTGGTCGTCGTCACCGGAATCTTTCCAGAGATACCGCGCCGCAATCGCTTCGAGCAATGCTGCATTCCGGAATGCAGGGCAGACAGCGAGTGTCGTAATCGCCAATCACTTTCTCAGCGCGATCGACGCGTACGCATCGGTGAGAATGCGGCTGAGGCGAAATCCATCGGGAATCACTACCTTGTCGGCAAGTCTTGCATTCTGAGCGCTGCGCCGAAGTTGCCGTTGACTGCAGGGCTGCGTCTAATGTTGTGCCGTACTGCGGGCTCAGCCGCAGGGCGCTTTCACCACTGATCACCCGGGACATCATCACCGCATGAGTCCGACGATGTCGGCCCCAGCGACGATATTCTTCACGCCGGACGGCGCATCGCTGCCCGCGAGCCTGGCGTCATGGGTCGATCGCGAGCGCTGTTCGCCTCTCGTGGTGCAGAGCCCCGATGAGCTCATTGCGATTGCGCTGCGGGGCCGGCCGCGCGTTGTCATCTTCGATGCGCGCTCGAGCGACCGCGCCGCAATCGCCGCATGCCGGCGCCTGAAGAGTGATTCATATACGGGCGTCGTTCCGTCGCTGCTCATTGTCGGTTCTGGAGCGACGGCCGTTGCCGCCGGATTCGACGCCGGCGCGGATGAAGTTCTGCCTGACTCGATGGACGAAGCCGAGGCGATCAGGCGGCTCGACCTTCTCCTCACTCGATCGGAGCGCGACCTTGGCGTCCATCCGTCGACACGGCTTCCGGGCGCCGGAGCAATCGAAGCGGAGATCATGCGGAGACTTGGATCGCCGGGATTGTTCGCGGTCTGCTACGCCGACCTCGACCACTTCAAGGAGTACAACGATCGCTACAGCTGGAACGAAGGCGATCGCGTAATCCGCATTCTCGCGATGATCCTCCACGACGTGGTGAAGGGTGTATGCGGCGAGCAGGGATTCGTCGGCCACATCGGAGGTGATGATTTCATCTTCGTCATTCCATATGAAGCGATCGCCGAGACATGCGAGGAAATCACGAAGACCTTCGACCTGCTCGTTCCCTATCAATACTCCGAGCCTGACCGGCGGGCGGGTTATTTTTTTGGGAAGGATCGCCGGGGCGTGCTCGACCGGGTTCCCCTGATGACACTTTCCATTGGTGTTGTGACCAATGCTCAGCGTACCTTTAAGGAGCCGCGGCAGGTGTCGAGACTCGCGACCGAGATGAAGACGTACGCGAAGACACTCACCGGCTCGGTTTATTCTATAGACAGGCGCACGGATGATCGTCCACCGGCTTTCGAAGTCGGCGGCCAAGGCGAAACCGGGAGTGGAGACAAGTAATGAACGTCAGCTGTCCGCAGTGTTCGACGGTTTATCGAGTCGATCCGGCAAAGGTTCCTGAAGGCGGAGTGAGAGCTCGGTGCTCTGCTTGCGGCGGCGTGATTCCCGTTGGCGTCAGCGCGGCACCGCGGCGTCCGACGCCGGTCGACGCTATCGGAGATGCGTTTGCGCAGCCGCGCCCGGGTCCATTCACTCCGGCGCAAAACCGGCAGACTCCCGTGCGGCCGATGCGGCCAGTGACTCCTCCGATGTCGCCGCGGGTGACGCCGCAGGCTACTCCTCGCGCGAGAACTCCTCAGTCATCATCGCCGGGACTAGGTGCGGCGTTGCCACCGCTCCGTCCAACGCCGCGCTCTGCGCCGCCCGTCAGGGCGACTCCTCCAACGCCATCGCCCGCAGTCGCAGCGGCTCCGCCGCCTCCGTCTCCGCAACCCGTTTCAGTTCCTGCTGAGACTCCTCCGCCTGCGGCGCCTGCGCCGTCGGCTGTTCCTCCGGCCGCTGGCGCGCGGCGCCCGATCAACCCGTTCCTCGCCCGTGACCCGAGCCTTCGCGCAAAAAGACTCGCCAGGGCGCTCGTTTCCGACATGGTGGCGTATTATCCTGCTAAGCACGCCGAAGGTCTGGAAAAGGGAACGCTGAAGGAGCTGTTCCGCGACGAGATCAAGAAGAGCTACGAGGAGTATGTGGCTCAGGTGGGAGCGGACTTCGCCCGCAGCACCACGCATTTCCAGGAATCACTCAACGAAGTGCTCGGCGCCGGCAGAAAAATCTTTTAGGGAAACACAAAACAGGAATGGCGGAAGCGAACGGAGAGAGAGCTCGCGCGCTTGCGAGCGCGGCTGAGCGTCTGGCTGAAGTGCGGAGGTATCTTTGACATCGAGGGAAAGCGCCAGCAGCTGACGGCGCACGAGTCCCGCATGTCGGAAGCCGATTTCTGGAACAGGCAGGAATCGGCTCAGCAGGTGCTGCAGGAAGTGAAAGCCCTGCGCGGCTGGCTCGACCCTTATGACCGCCTGACCGCTCGCATCGAAAGCGCCCGAGAGCTCGATGAGCTCCTGCGGGAATCGCCGGATCCCGAGATGGACAATGAGCTCGATCGCGAGCTCGAGTCGCTGGACGGCGAAATCGATTCGTTCGAGATGAAGACCTTGCTCCGCGGAGAGGATGACTTCCGCGACGCACAGGTCGAGATAAGCGCTGGAGCGGGCGGAACCGAGGCGCAGGATTGGGCGGCGATGCTTCTTCGCATGTACACCCGCTGGGCGGAGCGAAAAGGATTCGAGATGGAGCTCCTCGACGAGAGTCAGGGAGAAGAGGCGGGGATTAAGGGAGCTGTTATCGAGATTCGGGGACCGTATGCGTACGGATTCCTGCGTCCCGAGACCGGCGTGCACCGGCTCGTGCGCATCTCTCCGTTCGATTCCGCGGCGCGCCGTCATACGAGCTTTGCATCAGTGTTCGTTTATCCCGTGGTGAACGAGGAGATCAACATCGAGATACGCGACGAGGACCTGCGGACGGACGTGTATCGCGCATCCGGCGCGGGCGGGCAGCACGTCAACAAGACGAGCTCCGCGGTCCGGATCACGCACATTCCAACCGGTATCGTCGTGGCTTCGCAGGCGCAGCGCTCGCAGTTCAAGAACAAGGCGCAGGCGATGCAGATGCTCAAGAACAAGCTGTACCAGGCGGAGATACAGCGCCGGGAAGAGGAGAAGGCCAAGCTCGACGCCAACAAGCAGGATGTTTCGTTCGGAAGTCAGATTCGCAGCTACGTATTCCAGCCGTATACCATGGTCAACGATCACCGCACGGAGCTCAAGATTCCGGACGTACAGAAAGTGATGGATGGCGCAATCGACCCGTTCATAGAGGCCTACCTGAAGCTCGTCGGCGAGGCGGCGTGAGCGACGATCTCAATTTCGTCCTCAAGGCGCGACGCGAAAAACTCGACGCGCTTCGCGCGGCCGGCGTAGCGCCGTTCGCCTATTCGTATCCGCGGGATCACACCGCGGCCGAGGCGCTCGAGGCGATGCCGACCCAGTCGAGCGGGGAGGATGAGGGGCCGCACGTCGCCGTCGCCGGTCGGATCGTGGCGTGGCGCGCTCACGGGAAAACGGTCTTCGCGCATCTCGCCGACCCGACGGGAAGAATCCAGCTCTATTTCCGGCGCGATCATCTCGGCGACGATGTGTTCGGGGTGCTTGCTCACTTCGATCTCGGAGACATCGTCGGCGTTTCAGGTCCGCTGTTCCGGACGCGAACCGGCGAGACCACAGTACGAGTCGAAAGCTTCGAGCTGCTCGCGAAGTCCCTGCGCCCACTGCCATTCGGAAAGGAAGAGGTCATCGAGGGCGAGATCGTAAGGCATTCCGGATTCAGCGATCCCGAGCAGCGCTATCGCCAGCGATACGCCGACCTCGCCGTGCATCCCGAGGTGCGGTCGCTGTTCGTTGCGCGGTCGCGGATGATCACGACGATCAGGTCGTTCCTCGACGATCTCGGATTTCTCGAGGTTGAGACTCCAATCCTTCAGCCGCTGTACGGCGGCGCTGCGGCACGCCCATTCGCAACGCATCACAACGCGCTCGACATGCCGCTCTTCCTTCGCATCGCGGACGAGCTGTATCTCAAGCGGCTCGTAGTCGGCGGATTCGACCGGGTGTACGAGATCGGTCACGACTTCAGGAACGAAGGCATCGACCGGACTCACAACCCCGAGTTCACGATGCTCGAGTTCTACGAGGCGTACGCGGACTACGAAGTGATGATGGGGCGCGTCGAATCACTGCTGGTGAACGTCGCCGGGGATCTCGTGACGCTTCCGGGATTCGAGAGCAGGATTCCGCAGCTCAGTCCGCCGTTTCCGCGAATCGAATGGGTGCCGTCGCTCAACAAGGCCGCCGGAATGGACGTGATGTCATCCGACGATGCGTCGCTGCGCGAGCTCGCCCACCGCGTCGGCGTGTCTCATCCGGAAACGCTGACCCGTCCGAAGGTGGTCGACGAGATCTTTCAGGCGCTCGTTGAATCGAAGATCGATTCTCCGACGTTCGTCGTCGACTATCCGATGGAGCTCTCACCGCTCGCGAAGCCCAAACGCGGAAATCCGGAGCTGACAGAGAGGTTCGAGCTTTTTGCGCGCGGGAAGGAGCTTGCCAATGCTTTCAGCGAGCTGAATGATCCGATTGACCAGCGGGGGCGGCTCGAAGCGCAGGCTCGCCTCAAGGCCGCCGGCGACCTCGAGGCATCGGGAGTGGATGAGGATTATCTGCGGGCGATGGAATACGGAATGCCTCCGATGGGTGGCGTCGGAGTCGGCGTCGATAGACTGTTCATGTATATGACAGGCACAGCGAGCATTCGCGACGTGATCCTCTTTCCGACAATGCGGCCGGAATGAACAGGCTCGAGCTTTCGATCGCCGCGCGCTATCTGCGCAGCCGCCGCGGCTCGAGGCTGCTGTCGCTCATCAGCATCATTGCGATCGGCGGTGTGCTCGTGGGAGTCAGCGCGCTCATTCTCATCATCGGAGTGATGAATGGACTGCAGCGCGATCTGCGGGAAAAGATTCTCGTCGGCAGCCCCGACATTCGCGTTCTCAGCTATGGCGAGGACCTGAAGATCGACGACTGGCGGACGGTGCTGGCGAAAGTGAAGCAGCAGCCGGGAGTTGTCGCAGCGGCTCCTTTCGTTCTCGTCGAAGGTGGAATGAATGCGGGTCACGATTACGCGGGAGCCGCCTACATCGTGGGAATGCAGCCATCCGGTCGCGGAGTGCCCGAAGTCACCACGATCAGGCAGCATCTCATTTCCGGTGATTTCCGCTTTGCCTCCAGCGATGGGCAACAGAGGGGAATCGTGCTCGGGAAGCTCGTGGCGTCGCGCTACAACGCGTGGCCGGGCGACAAGATCACGCTCGTCTCGATTGCCGGGGTGAAGCCCAACGCTGTCACCGGCGGATACGTTCCGCGTTTCTTCCAGTTCGAGGTCACCGGAATCGTCGAGACCGGCATGTACGAATACGACAATGCCTACGTCTACATCGCTCTCGACAAGGCGCAGGAGTTCGCCGCCCTCGGCACTGGGGTAACCGGCATCGAGGTGAAAACCAGAAACCGTTGGGAGGCCGGCGATGTCGCGTCGCGAATCACCGGCGCCCTGGGATGGCCTTACCGAACGGTGGACTGGCAGGAGCAGAACCGGTCTCTCTTCCAGGCGCTCAAGCTCGAGAAGCTCGGAATGGGAGTCATCCTCCTTCTCATTGTGATGGTCGCTGCGTTCAACATCGTCAGCACGCTGACGATGGTCGTCACGGACAAGACCCGCGAAATAGGAATTCTCAAGGCGATGGGACTGCCCGCACGGTCGATCCGCCGGATCTTCCTGGCGCAGGGAATAGTGATCGGATTGGTCGGCACGACACTCGGGCTAATACTCGGCTTTGGCGGAGCGTTTGCTCTCGAGAAGTACGAGTTCATTCCGCTCGACCCGTCGATCTATTTCATCGATCATCTGCCGGTGGCCACAGAACCGCTCGACGTAGCGTGGATCGTGCTCGCGAGTGTCGTCACGGCCGGGCTCGCAACGCTGTATCCGGCAATTCAGGCGTCGAGGCTGTATCCGATCGACGCGATAAGGCACGAGTAGCCGATGCCCGTTCTCGAAGCGCACGACCTTCACAAGACCTACATCGGTGGCGATGGCGGCACCATCAACGTGCTGAGCGGCGTGGATCTGTCCGTCAGCCCGCGCGAGATGGTCGCGATCGTCGGAGCGAGCGGCGCCGGAAAATCAACCTTGCTTCACGTGCTCGGCGCGCTCGACAAGCCGAGCAGGGGTTACGTTGTGATCGGGGGCGATCCGATCAACGGGCTCGACGAAGAGCAGCTCGCGGCTCTTCGGAACCGTTCGGTTGGTTTCGTGTTTCAGTTTCATCACCTGTTGCGTGAGTTCACGGCTCTCGAGAACGTGATGATGCCGCTGCGCATTTCGGGCAAGACTGTGGCAGCGGCACGCAGCAGGGCGGAGGAGCTTCTCTCCCGTGTTGGTCTCAGCGGCAGAATGCAGCATCTTCCGTCAGAGCTGTCGGGCGGGGAGCAGCAGCGGACCGCGGTGGCCCGCGCGCTGGCGATGGACCCGAAGGTTGTGCTGGCAGACGAGCCCTCCGGAAATCTCGATCTGGCGAACGGCGAGATGCTGCATGACCTTCTGAGTGAAGTGGTGAACGATCTCGAGATCGGCATGGTGGTGGTGACGCACAATCGGTCCCTCGCCGCACGCGCAGGGAGAGTTCTTCTGCTGGAAGGTGGCCGGTTGAGCGAAACCGTTGTGAGAGATGCAGTCGTATAGTTTGATGAGGGGTGTTGCGAGACGCTCTCACAGGCGTCATCGAGTTGGGGGAGAGGCATGGTCTGCGACATTTGCAAGGAAGCCGATGCGGTAGTACAGCTCACACAAATCGAGGGCACAGGCGTGCGCCTGCTGCACCTCTGTGAGCGGTGCGCCGCCGAGCGCGGTGTCGAGACGAGCGCTTCAGCCCCCAAGCCGGCGATATCGGATTTCCTTCAGAGCGTTCACCAGGCCATGCAGGCCACTCAGGGTGACGCTGCGCGATGCGCTTTCTGCTCTTCGACATTCCGCGATTTCCGTTCGACGGGCAGACTCGGGTGCGCGCACTGCTACGACGCGTTCGAGAAGAGCATGAGGGACCTGCTCCGGCGCGTGCATGGAAGCTCCCAGCACATTGGCCGCCGCTACGAGCCGCCGGTGAGCACCGAGCTTCCCGATGCGGGAACCGTGAACGAGCTGCGGGACAGACTCAAGCGTGCGATCGAGACCGAGCAGTTCGAGCTCGCTGCGGACATTCGCGATCGGCTGAGAGGCATGGAATGATCGATCTCTCATTGCTGCCTGACGGTGGTGTGGGCTGGCTCGACGCATCCGGCGATCATCCCGATATCGTGATTTCCACGCGCATCCGCCTGGCGCGGAATCTCGAGGGCTATGCTTTCGCCGGTCGCGCGAGGGACGGCGAGCGGCTCCGCATTCTCTCGCAGGTACAGCAGGCTGTCTCCGCCGTGCGCAACATGAATCACGGTGTGCTTCTTCGCGTGGACGAGATGCCGCCTGAGGACAGGCTGCTGCTCCACGAGAGACATCTCGTGAGCCGGGAGCTTGCCGGACTCGATGCGCAGCGTCCGGTGCGGAGCGGATCCGCGGTTTACCTGACTCGCGACACGAGCATCATGATAAACGAAGAGGATCACCTGCGGCTCCAGTCGCTCGAGTCCGGATTTCGCGTGTCCGAAGCGTTCAACTCGGTGTTTGCGCTCGACTCCGAGCTTGGCGAGCGCGTGCCATATGCGTTTCATAATGAGTTCGGCTTTCTGACTGCCTGTCCGACGAATGCCGGAACCGGCTTGCGCGCCTCGGTGCTGATCCATCTTCCGGGTCTCGTGCTCACGAAGGAAATCGCCAAGGTGCTCGCCGGGCTTCAGCAGGTCGGACTCACTTATCGCGGCCTGTATGGAGAAGGCAGCGAAGTGGTCGGAAACTTCTTCCAGATATCGAACCAGACTACGCTCGGCCGCAGCGAAGGGGAACTTCTGGATTACCTGACGCGAGTGGTAACCCACGTCATCGAGCGTGAAGAAGAAGCAAGAAAAGTATTGCTTAGAGACGCCGGATATATTATCGAAGACAAGCTCTGGCGAGCGTACGGCACGCTTCGATATGCGCGGAGCCTCAGTTTTGACGAGGTGATGAGCTATCTGAGCAGCGTTCGACTCGCGGTCGGTCTGAAACTGATAACCGATCTGAGTGTATATACCCTCAACAAGCTCCTGATATTCAGTCAGTCGGCGCATCTCGCACATGCAGAGGGGCGCGAGCTGACAACGAGCGAAGCGAACATCGCGCGCGCGAAGTACGTGCGGCGCATACTCGCAGACGATACGGGGTCTACACGATGAACGGCTACAATTTCACCGAACGTGTTCGAAAGGTTCTCGCGATGGCGAGGGAGGAGGCCGAGCGCCTCCGCCATGAATACGTCGGTACCGAGCACATACTGCTTGGCCTGATACGCGAAGGCGAGGGAGTCGCTGCGGCGGTTCTCCAGAACCTGAGCGTGGACCTCGACGAGATCCAGCAGAAGATCGAAGACACGGTAAAGAAGGGCAAAGCTGCCGCCGCTACCGGTCCCGACCTCCCGTACACCTCTCGAGCCAAGAAAGTCCTCGAGCTCGCGATGGCCGAAGCCCGCGATCTCACTCACAACTACGTTGGCACCGAGCACCTGCTTCTCGGACTGCTTCGAGAGGAGAAGGGAATAGCCGCCCAGGTTCTCACCGATGCCGGCATCAATCTCGATGCGGCTCGCGCGGAGACACTGCGACTGCTCGGCACCGACATGCCGCAGAGCGGATCCGCTCCGTCGGCCGGTGCTCCGTCGACCGCTGCACCTTCGACCGGCAAGGGCGAGAAGAAGTCCAAGACGCCGGCACTCGATCATTTCTGCCGCGATCTTACACAGCTCGCAGCCGAGTCGCAGCTCGATCCCACGATTGGCCGCGGAAAGGAGATCGAGCGCGTGATGGAGATTCTCACGCGCCGCAAGAAGAACAATCCCGTGCTCATCGGTGAGCCAGGAGTAGGGAAGACCGCAATCGTCGAAGGCCTCGCCCAGCTCATCGCGAACGGCGAGTGCCCGGACAGTCTCCGAGAGCATCGCGTGCTTTCGCTCGACATGGCCGCCGTCATCGCCGGAACGAAGTATCGCGGTCAGTTCGAGGAGCGCCTCAAGGCGGTCATGAACGAGATCGCGCAGAACAAGAACATCATCCTCTTCATCGACGAGCTCCACACGCTTGTCGGCGCGGGCGCTGCCGAAGGCGCGATCGACGCCAGCAACATGCTGAAGCCGGCGCTCGCGCGCGGCGAGCTTCAGTGCGTCGGCGCATCGACGCTGAACGAGTATCGCAAATACATCGAAAAGGACGGAGCTCTCGAGCGCCGTTTCCAGACGGTGATCGTCGAGCCGCCTTCTGTCGATGAGACAGTCGAGATCCTCAAGGGTCTGCGCGGCAAGT
>DASWQD010000100.1:0-9963 GCA_036398255.1 Gemmatimonadaceae bacterium
TCGTCAAAGGCTGGAGCGTGATGGACCGATTGGGAGAGGTCGAAATTCCGACGCTGGTGATGGGCGGAAGATTCGACTTTCTCTTTCCGCCTGAGCATCAGGCGAGAATTGCGGATCGTCTGCCCGACGCCCGGCTGGAGATAATCGAGAGTGCAGGGCACCTTCCTCACGTCGAGCAGCAGCGTGAGGTGACGGGGATTCTGCGGAGGTTTCTGTCGGGGCCCAGAAAGAAGGTGAAGCGGAAGGACCGCGCCTACGCCTCGAAGACTCTCGAAACCTCAGCCGTGCGATAGCCGAAGATTCGTCTCAGCTGCCGCTTGACCAGCGGGTGCACGAGCCGTCCCAGCAGTCCAAAGGGGAGGGCATAGACGACTCTGTCCGAGATGATGGTGTTCTCTCCTCTTCGCTCGAACGAGTGAGTGTGAACCCATTTGCGGTACGGTCCGTCGATCTGGGTGTCCTCGAACGAATGAGGAGGATCCCAGCCCGTTATCAATGTCCTCCACCGCATCGGAATTCCATACAGCCGGATCGTGTATTCGATCACGGCGCCCTTCTTCATCTCTACAGGAAGCTCGGACCGGATCCTGAAATGAAGCTCCGGCGGGGTGATGCGCTGCAGATTTGCGGCTTCCGCAAAGAAGGGGAATACAGTATCCAGGTCACGCCTGACGCTGATTTGTCTGTCGAGTACATAATCCGTGGTTGACGACATCTTCTCCGTAATTCTTCAAAAGAGTCATTAGATCATCGAGCTCACGCTGTACGTGGAACTCCAGCCGAGGAGCGGTTAGATCGTCACCGTTCCTCAGCGGCTCTCCAGCCCGAACGAAGGCGTGCGGAGCAATTCGATTGAGGGGCTCGATGTGAATGGCGACAGGAAGAACCACCGAGTCGATCGCCTCGCAGAACACTTCGATCCCGCGCCTGAAGCCAAGTGGCCGGCGATATGACGGCCAGATGCGTCCCTGCGGGAAGAAGAAAATCACGGAATCAGGTCTCTCTTCAACACGACGCGACAGCTCGCGGATTGCAGCCAGCACCGTTGACGGAGACTCGGGATCGATTCCGATAGCTCCAATGTGTCTCAGAAATGGATGCTGTCCGAGCTCGCTCTCGAGCATGATCGTGTGAAAGGGCGCTCGAGGCCGAAGGATTCGCTGAAGCTCGATCAGCAGGAATCCGTCCCACCAGCTCACATGATTCGCGGCGAATATCAGCGGGACGTCGCGGAAGATCTCTGCTCGCGGTGTCGTCACGCTCACTGTCGAGAATCGCCGCTTCATCCACGGCCGAAACACTGTTGCAAAGCCGGCGCTGGCGAGCGGAGAGAAGCCGCGGCTCATGCTCAGGCGCTGCGAAGCGCGCCGGCGGACGTCGTCGTCTGCAATTCCCAGATGGCGCGCGCGGCGAACATGGCCTTGCTGCGCGTCGACGTTACCGCACGCCGTGTGAGACAATCGTAGCCGTTCCTCCGAATCTCTCCGTGAATGCCCCGATATACATGGGCAGCGACGGCAACAGGACGCTGGAACGATGTCGGCAGATCGCGAACCCCAGTCAACGCGAAAGCGTAGTCCCGCTCGGCAAGTCTCAACAACTCCTCGACGAGATCAGGAAACCGGCTTGGAGGCGGAGCGTCGCCCCTGGCCGCGGCAGCTATCGACGCAGCCGTGATGCCGTAGGTCTTGAGCCGGTTGAGCGGGAGATAGATGCGACCCTGTCTCGCGTCCTCGCCGACATCGCGAAGGATGTTGGTCAGCTGCATCGCGTGACCAAGAGCTTCGGCGTGCTTGAGCGTGCTCCGATCCCGAACACCCGCCAGCTCCGTGAGCCACAGGCCGACGACCGAGGCGACACGATATGTGTACGTGCGCAATTCGGCCACCGAACCGTAGCGCTGGCCGCGCAGATCCATTCTCATCCCTTCCGCGAGCTCTTCAGCGTACACGAACGGGATAGCCCGCGATCTCATCTCCTCCATTGCCTGGTCGAGGAAGCGAATCCCGGTCGCTCTTCCGTCATATGCGCTGCGTGCCAGGTGCATCCATTCGCCGAGGAGCGCGCCAGCTTCCGCTCCCGCAGTCTTGTCGACGATATCGTCCGTGATACGGCAGAATGCATAGACACGAGCGACGCTCGACAGCTCGCGCTGTGGAAAGAAGCGCGATGCAAAACGGAATGACTTGCTGTTCCGGGCGAGATACTCGATGACATCTTCCTCCGCCGGAAGACCCGAGCGAAGCGCCACACTCGGAACGCTCTCGAGCTGCTCGCGTGCCACAGCGTCGCGCGCTCGAGTGAGCCACTCATCGATCAATGATTGACCGACGTCACCGGCGAATTCCGCGGTGAGTCTCTCGCTCAATGCTTTTGCTTCACGCTCGATTCTCTCGAGGCATCGTGCAAACCCGCCCTCGCGAAGGCTGCGGGCGACATCAGTGCAGGGATCATCGAAGGTGAGATCTCCTGTCTCCAGAAGAGGCCACGTCCACCGCTTCTGCCTGAAGTCGCCGAGAGCAGGCTTGCCCGTATCGGTGGCGGGGCAGTAATCGAGCAGATCGTCGAGCATCTGATACAGAAGGCCGAGCTGTCGCCCGAGCTCCAAGCGGGCAGCAATTCTCGATGGATTGGACAGGGCGGCACCGAGTGAGAGCGAAGCCGCAAGCAGCTCTCCCGATTTCAACTCGGCGATCACCTTGTATTCGTCGAAGGTGAGCACCCTGCCGAGCGATCTGGCCTGCGCGATCTCTCCGGCGACAGTTCGTTCGACGCACTGGGCAAAGAGAGAAACGAAATCGATGCTTCCAGTCGCCGCTGCAAGTCGATACGAAGCAGTGAGCAGGTGATCGCCGATTACGAGTGCTGATCCAACACCGCGAGCCTGCGCTACGGTTGGCTCGCCGCGCCGGGTCGAAGCCTCGTCGACTATGTCATCATGAATGAGGGAGGCTTCATGCGCATACTGAATTGCGAGAGCGCCGCTCCAGAATTCCCGCGACAGCGCGTCGCTCTCGCACACGGCCGCCTCGTATGCCAGGGAAGGGCGGATGAGCTGCCCCCGCAGCTCGACCCGCGGCATCCCGCGCGACTCCGCTTCCTCGGCCGTTTTGCCAAGCGCGTATCGAACGAACTCTGCGCCGGACATCAACGGATGAGGCGGAGTCCCGGATCGGCCGGTGACATCCTGATGTGGGGGGTGCCAAGGATCGAGGCAGCAAGGAGAGCGACGCTTAATGCAGCGAACGTCGCAATCACGGCCATCCATAGGCCAGCGGCCGCGCAGATGCCGAGCGCAAGCAGGAGGTTCGCCCCGTAGAACGAGGTGAGCCATGGCACAGAAAGGCGTGAGATCCACTTGTCCGACTTGAGAGCCGCGAGCGCTCCCATCAGCACAACGCCTGTCACGTACCAGCCGACCAGGTTGAGCAGCGGCATTCCGTAGTATGGACCGGTCTCTCCCCATTCCCAGTACTTCGTTGCACTGCTCATCGCGGGATCGAGCGCCAGGTCCCAGGCCAGCAGAATGAACGAGGCGAGCGCGATGCGCCTTACGGCGTTCTCTCCGCGGAGCAGGGACATGGCGATCGCGTAGGAGGGGACTGCCATGTAGAACCAGCTGAGTGGAATCCCGACAGGAACGCGGTCCATCCACATCGGCTTCAAGACAGCGCTGTACGAGTATGCGCCGAATGGAATTCCGAATGTCGTGCCGAGGAGCTCGCTCGTGAGGCTTATCGCATAGAGAGCGACGAAGGCGCTGAGCCACTTCAATCCAGCGTGCCGCGTCAGGAAGACGATCATGACCAGTCCGGCGATGGCGACCTGTCCAACCGCGAAGAAGCGGAATGCGATGCTGTAGAACTCGAGGGCTGACGGGTTCAGGTCCGTAAGTCGTTCAGGGTGAAGCCCGAACACTGCAAATCCGACGATGCTGAGCGCGGTGAACAGGTACAGGGCCATGAGCCCAAGCGGCCTTCTCATGATCATGAATCACGCTACCAATGCGGGGCGGGTGTTGTCAATCTGTTGTCTAACAATTAGGTTGACACAACCTAGACAACCAAGATGCCATCCACCTCAGCCAGTGTCGCACGGATATCGATCGGTACAGTCGTCCGAAGGACAGGGCTTTCGGCCCACGTCCTCCGCGCATGGGAGCGCCGGTACGGGGTCGTAAAGCCGAAGCGCACAGACGGCGGGCTGCGCCTCTACTCCCATGACGACGTGCTTCGGCTTCAGCTGCTCAAGAAGCTGACCGACCAGGGCCACTCGATCGGCCAGATCGCAGACCTGCCGGGCAGTGAGCTTGCCTCGCTGCTCAGGGACGACGCAATCGAGAGCGCGATCGCCTCTACGCAAGTCGAGCCTACCGAAGCCGGCCGCTATCTCGCCGCAACGCTCGAAGCGGCACAATCGCTCGACGGCCCGCGGGTTCATTCGACGCTGATGCGCGCGGTGGTCGCGCTCAAGTCGCGCGAATTCATGCGTGACGTCGTCACCCCGCTTCTAGCGCGTGTCGGCGAGATGTGGTCCGATGACGCGATCTGCCCGGTTCATGAACACATTCTCTCGGTCAATCTCCGGCGAGTGCTCGCGTGGATGATCGATTCGGTCCCGGTCGATGAAGGAGCGCCAGTGGTCGTCTGCACAACACCAGCGCATCAGCGGCACGAGCTGGGAGCGATGCTCGCCGGCATTGCCGCATCGGAAGAGCGCTGGCGGGTCGCATACCTGGGCCCCGATCTCCCCGCAGAAGACATTGCGCTCGCAGCAAGAACGACCGGGGCGAGCGCCGTCGCGGTGAGCGTTGTCTATGTGCGGGACAAGGACGCAGTGCGAAAGGAGCTCAAGACGTTGAGATCGAAGCTGCCGAAGAGCGTGATGCTGATTGCGGGCGGTCCGGGCACGCGCAACCTCGAGCTGGAGAAGTCGGGGATCGTGGTGCTCCCGAACCTGGAGGAGCTCCGCTCGCTTCTCCGCTCGCGCGACACGAGAAGCGCGTCTTGAAGGCGAGCCGCGCAGTCGTAATCGGATCGGGCTTTGGCGGACTCGCAGCAGCGGTCCGCCTTCGCATGAAGGGGTATGCCGTTCAGGTTCTCGAGGCGCTCGACCAGCCCGGCGGCCGGGCGCGCGTGTTCCGGCGAAACGGCTTCACGTTCGATGCGGGCCCAACGGTCATCACGGCGCCGCACCTGATCGAAGAGCTCTTCGCTCTCGCGGGGCGCGACATGCGCGATTACGTGTCGCTCGTACCGGTCGATCCCTTCTATCGCGTCATGTTTCACGACGGATCCGAGTTCGACTATGTCGGCGATGAGGAGCGGCTTCTATCTCAGATCGAGCAGTTCGATCCCCGTGACGTCGACGGATATCGAAGGCTGGCAGCTCATGCTGAACGAATCTTCGATGTAGGGTTTACGCAGCTTTCCGACCGGCCGTTCGATTCTTTGTCGGACATGCTTCGCGTACTCCCGGCGATGACACGACTTCGGAGCTATCGCAGCGTCTACGGCCTGGTCTCCGAGTACATACGCGACGACAGGCTGCGACAGCTCTTCACCTTCGAGCCCCTGCTCGTTGGCGGCAATCCGTTTTCGACTACCTCGATTTATCTCCTCATCCACTGGCTCGAGCGAAAATGGGGCGTTCACTTCGCGATGGGAGGAACGACTTCGATCATATCGGCGCTCGTGCGTCTCCTGTGTGAGCTTGGAGTCGATGTGCACCTCGACAGTCCAGTGGAAGAGATCGAAGTAACGAACGGACGCGTCAAAGGTGTCCGTGTGGAAGGAGGACAATCGATTCCCGCAGACGTCGTCGTAAGCAACGCAGATCCATCGTATGTCTACGCGAACATGCTGTGCAATGTCTCACGTCCGGTTCTTCCACGGCCGACGCGACAATCGATGAGCTTGTTCGTCGCGTACTTTGGCGCCCGCCGCACGTATCCCGACCTCGCCCACCACACCATCCTGCTCGGCCCGCGCTATCGCGGACTTCTCGACGACGTCTTCAGACGCCGGGTGCTTGCTGATGACTTCTCGCTGTATCTGCATGCGCCGACGCGAACCGACGATTCACTGGCGCCGCCAGGATGCGAAACGTTCTACGTCCTGTCGCCCGTTCCGAACACCCGAAGTGGAATAGACTGGGTCCGGGAGAGCGATGGCTACTTCGAGCGGATTCTCGAACATCTCGAGAAGCGGGTGCTGCCTTCGATTGGCGTAAACGTCGTGGAGCCGTTCTTCCTCACTCCGCGTGAGTTCGAGAGCGACCTCAGGTCCGTCGATGGCGCTGCATTTGGACCGGAGCCGGTTCTCACACAGTCGGCGTATTTCAGATACCACAACCGTGCGCCGGAAGTTGACGGGCTCTATTTCGTCGGGGCGGGAACCCATCCGGGGGGAGGTGTGCCGGGCGTTCTCTCCTCCGCGAAAGTGCTCGATCGCATTGTGCCCAGCATGCTGACATAGAGTGCGCGCTCGAACCAGACGGTAAAAGCCGACGGATCGCGTCCTATCCAATCGCGGAGCTCATCGGGCGATATCCACTGCCATTTCTCAACCTCTTCAGTCGCAGGTGAGGGATCGCCGGAGTAGGTGCCCGTCAAAACATGGTCGACCTCGTGCTCGGTCAATCCATCGCCGACGCTGGCGCGATAGGTGAATACGCCCGCTTCATCGAGCTCGGAACTGATTCCCATTTCCTCGAGGAGCCGCCGCCCGGCTGCAACGATGGTTTCCTCACCGGGCCGGGGATGACCGCAGCATGCATTGGTCCACAGCCCGCCGCTGTGATACTTGTCATCAGCTCGCCGCTGCAGGAGAATTCTGCCATTGCAGTCCCGTATAAAAACCGAGAAGGCGCGATGAAGGCGACCATTCTGGTGAGCGTCGAGCTTCGGCGCCGTACCAATCGGCTCATCTCTCTCGTTCACAAGAATTACTGATTCTTCAGGCATGCGGTGGTAACCTAATACTCTGAAGCTGCTAGTCCGTAGTCTTTAGCGGTAGCTATACGCTATAAGCTGTAAGAATTAGAGAAAACCATAACGACGAGCCGTTGACGTCAAGCAGCGAGGCTGCCCACGCTGCATGTTTGATGACGTACTTCTTTCACCTGCCTCGTGAGGTCACACCAGCATGGAGAGAAAAACCGCGCACGATTTCGATCAGGATCTGCTCATTCTTTTCGACGCTTATGTCCACGGCGGAATCGATCGCCGCGCTTTCCTGGATCAGGCTGCGAAATTTGCGGTGGGCGGAGTGACAGCCGCGATGCTTCTCGAACAGCTGAGCCCGAAGTTCCTCGAAGCCCAGGTGGTGCCGAAGACGGATCCGCGAATCGTGGCCGAGTATGTGGAGTACGACTCGCCCAACGGATATGGAAAGGCACGCGGATATCTCGTGCGTCCAGCGAAGGCGACGGGCAAACTTCCGGGCATACTGGTCATCCACGAGAACCGCGGCTTGAATCCGCATATCGAGGATGTAGCGCGGCGCTTTGCGCTCGAGAATTTCATCGCCTTCGCTCCGGACGCTCTCTTCCCGCTCGGCGGTTATCCCGGCGACGAAGACAAGGCGCGCGAGCTGTTCTCGAAGCTCGAGCAGCCGAAGACAAAAGAAGATTTCGTCTCTGCTGCGGCGTTCCTGAAGGCGCGGCCACAGTCTACCGGCAAGATCGGAGCGGTTGGGTTCTGCTATGGCGGTGGCATGGTGAACTTCCTTGCTACTCGCCTGGGCAGCGACCTCCTGGCGGGAGTGCCGTTCTATGGCTCAGGTCCCAACCTGGAGGACGTGCCGAAGATCAAGGCACCGCTCATGATTCAGTCAGCTGAAGTGGATCAACGCATCAATGCGAGCTGGCCGGCGTTCGAGGAGGCGCTGAAAGCTGCGAACGTGAAGTACGAGCGCCATCTCTATCCTGGCACTCAGCACGGATTCCATAACGACACGACACCGCGGTACGATGCGGCGGCGGCCAAGCTGGCCTGGGAGCGCACACTCGCGTTCCTCAACAAGCACGTGCGCAGTTAGCGGTACGACATCCGCAGGTACACTGTGCGTCCATTCATTCCGAAGGGCGACAGCGCCCCGGGATAACGGAAGATTCCCTGCATCGACGTCCCGGTGGCGTTCAAGCCGTCCTTGAAATCGATCCACTCGTCGGGGTAGGTGTCGAAGAGATTCACGACACTAACCGCCAGCTGAATGCGGGAACGAAGCCGGTACGACAGTCGCACATCGGTGATCCACTTGGGATGAAGCACCTGATCGAACGCCGGATTGGTGCCGTCGAGCTGAGCAGTGGGACCCGAGCGTTGATTGTGAAGGTTGAGGTCGATTGGACCGTCGCTGTAGTTGAGCGTGAGCGTGATCGTCTCGCGCGGCTGGCCGTTCTCGATGATGCCTTCGCCTCCCCTGCCTCCCACTACCTCTGACTCAAAGCGTGCAAGCTGAGCGGGCACCGGCAACACGCGCATGACAACATTTCGTGTGTGGTTATATCCACCGAGCACGCGCAGTACACGTGTGGTGCCGATAAGCAACGCGTGTGTTGCCACCACATCTACCCCGCGGGTGCGGGTGTCTCTCGAATTCCTGAAAAAACTTCCGCCGGCAACACCACGCAGCCCATTCTCGGCCAGGAGGCGGGTGATGGACGTGTCCGTTACAGCCCCGCCAAGGCTGATTCTGTCATCAATATTGATTTGGAAAAAGTCGGCGGTGATCAGAGGGAGCCGAGGCCTGTCGAGCACGAGGCCGCCGCTCAGGTTCACCGATCGCTCAGGTTTCAGCGGCGTCGCTCCCATGAGCTTCGCCTCGGGAGCGGTCACCGGGAACGTACGAATGGTGAGCACCGTGTTCACGCCGCCCACCACCCGGAATACCCCGCGTGTGTTCGAGCTGTACTGCTGCACGAGCGACGGAGCACGGAATCCACTGCTCACGGATCCGCGCAGCGCAACACCGCGAAGGAGCGCAATCCGCGCTGCAATCTTTCCATCGTAGGTCGAGCCGAAGTCCGTGTAGCGCTCAGCGCGCACAGCCGATTGCACCAGCAGTGTCTTCAGCGGTTGAGCTTCTGCTTCCAGATACAGTGCGGAGTTGCTCCGCCTCGGCGAAACTTCATCGATCGGACGGTAGCCCAGCATTCCCTGAGCTCCAACCTGCGGCAGCTGTCCCGCCATCGGGCCGTCGAGTACACGAGCTCCACCTTCACGCCAGGAGTCGGGCTCGCCCGCCCTGATCTGATACTTCTCCACACGAACTTCAGCACCGCCGGCAACTGTCAGCGGAACGGACCCGAGTTTCACATTGCGTGACACATCGGCGTTGCTCGTCCATTGCTGTGCCGCGACTCTCCCGGCATAAAAATCAGTGGGGCTCGCCGCACCAAGTGAAACGTTGTTGCTGTTGCGAACGCGGTAGGCTACGGAGTTGCCTCCCCACGCGGAGCTCAAGTCCCACCTCCACCCGCGCCCGGAGCCGCGTATTCCCGCAACTCCTGAGAGGTCCCTGATTCTGTTGTGGTTGACTGGCAGAAACCCGTCGGGATGCAGCGCGCGCACGGTGCGAGCATCGAGGGGCCGGCGGAAAAAAGCCTCGGGCGAGATACCATTTCTATCTGCAGCTCCGCCGAGCATGTAGGCTTCGACTCCTGATGTAAGGGGCCTGGCTGCCGTGAGAAAAAGGCTCAGCATGCTGAGGTTGCCATTGCCGGAGTAGGCCGAGACCTTGGGCTGTGCTTCGTTTCGCGGATCACCGGTGAAGTATTGCTGCCGCCTGTCGGGGTACGCGCGGTTTGTTCCCTTTCTGTCACGCAGCTCACCCGTCAGCGTGAGATGACCGCCGTTCCCGGATGTGAAACCCCAGGTTGCGGTTGCGTCGAACAATCGACCGTCATGAAAATCCCGGCCGCCCTCGGAGCTGTAGACTTCGCCGACGGAGGTCTGCAGCT
>DASWQD010000101.1:0-1567 GCA_036398255.1 Gemmatimonadaceae bacterium
GCCGCTCACGTGACTCGACGCGGCGAATCCCTGCAGCGTCCACGTTCTCTGCTTCCACTGATGAAAGAAGTCCACTCCGCCCGTGTAAGCTGACTTGCGCAGCACCGAGCTCAATGCGCCTTCGAGATCGTCGCGATTGACTGCGCCGATGAAAGTTCCGACAGCGGTGAGCCCGCCTCTCCCCTCGCGTCGCAATCTTCCCGCGAAATAATTCGTCAGTGGCTCGGCGACGATGCTGCCTTCCGTTCCATCGGGCGCCCTGAAGCGCGCGGTTTCTTTCTGCGTGACGGCATCGAGAACGCCTATCGCCCACCCGCCGGCAGTCCTCCCCGTCAGCTTCGTCGCTCCGAGAATTTTCGTTGCCTCAGGAACGTCGCGCTCGAGATACGGCGGCGCGAGTGATGGCTGGCGTCCGATTCGGCGCGAATAGAAGACGCTGTTGGTTCCGTCCGTTCCGAAGTTGAACAGCTCCGATCCTTCGACGAAGAAGGGTCGTCGCTCCGGGAAAAACGTTTCGAACGCTGTGAGATTGATGACAGCCGGATCCACTTCGACCTGTCCGAAATCGGGGTTCACGGTCGCGTCGAGTGTCATGTTGCTCGTCACGCGATACTTGAGATCGAGCCCTGCGTCCACGCTCATCTCGTGGTCGTCGCGAAACGGGTTCCCCTGACGGTTGATGTTTTCCGACTTCCCGACGACATACGGCATTATCTCGAGCTTTTTTCCCGCCGCGACATCGGAGATGCCGATGAGATGCCCGAAGCGCGGAATCCCCCCGGCCTGCTCGCGGGGAGTGAACGCCCAGTTCGCGAATTCCTGATTGCGCGCAATCTGCCGCTCGACCTGAAGTCCCCACACGAGATTCGAGCGGCCGGAGAATCGAAGCTGGCTGAACGGTATCCGCATCTCGGCAACCCATCCCGAGTCGGTGACGTTGGTTGCCACGTCCCAGACCGGCTCCCAGCCGTCGTCCTCACCCGAAGGAGAGCGAGTCTGGTCGCGCTTCACGCCGAGCGGATTCACTTCGAAGCCGACAGCGGTTCGGTGGTCGTGATTTGTGTCGATGATGACAGTGAGCCAGTCGGACGCAGTCATGTTCATGTCGCGACGGCCGAGTCTCCCGCGCGCATCCTGGCGGTCATACAGCGTCGCTCCGATGTAGAGCGCGTTGTCGTCGAACATGAAGCGGATGTCACTCCGCTCCGTTGCCGGCCTGCCCTCATTCGGATCGAGCTGCGTCAGTCCGCTGATTGGCTGCGCGGACCTCCACTGCTGTTCGCTCAACGATCCATCGATGCTGATCGTTCCGTTGAGCCGCGTCGCCGTCGCGCGTGGCGCACTCTGATCATGATTGTCCGTAGCGCGCGCCGCAGGCTGCTGCGCGCCGATGGCCGAGGCGGCAAGGAAGCCGAGTGGAATCAGTCGTTTCATTCCCAAATTCTAGCTCAGGGAATCATCGCCCGGATGTAAGGACTTTGTATGAGGCCTCATTGGTTCAAAGTGCGGAACTGCCTGGTCTAAAGAAGAGGAAGAAAGGCGGAAGAAGGGGAAGAACCCCATGGTT
>DASWQD010000102.1:0-3897 GCA_036398255.1 Gemmatimonadaceae bacterium
CCATGTCAGCCGATCAACCCCGCGAATACCGCGACGGGCACGGCGGTGAAACCGAGCCAGATGATGACAGCGAGCCCGAGCGCGACCTTCCTGTGCAACGGGCGAGGACTCGGCTGCGCCGCGCCAATCGATCGCACCGAGCTCCAGACGCCGTGATAGAGATGAAGGCCCAGCGCGATCATCGCCACGACATAGAAGAGAGTGATCCACCAGATCCGGAAGCTTGTCACGATGTTGGCGTACACATCGGATTTCACGAACGCGCCGTCCGGGCGCCAGCCGGGATTCGTGAAATGCATGATGTGGAGCACGATGAAAACGAGGAGCAGCACTCCCCCCCACCTCATCGTGCGCGCAGCCCAGGTGCTCACCTGCGGCTCGCGATTCACGTAGCCGATGGGACGGGCAGCGCGGTTCTGCATCGTGAGCTGATAGGCTGCGATCACGTGCAGTATTACCGCAACAACGAGGACAGTCCGGAGCAGCCACAACACCTCACCTGTGCTCGCCAGAAAGTGAGCATAGGCGTTGAGCTCCTCGGCACCGCGAAATGCGAGAAGGTTGCCGGCCATGTGAAGGAGCACGAACCCGATTCCAATCAGGCCCGTAACTCCCATCACGATTTTTTTTCCTGGCGCGGCGCTGTAGAAACGGCGAAGCCGGTTCATCTCAAGCTCAGAGCTTCACTGCGCCCATCGGCTCCCTGACGGCCTCGGCGCTCTTCTCGAGCGCTGAGCGCTCCTCATCGGTGAGCGAGACCTCGATGATTCTTTCGAGCCCGGCACGGCCCAGCTTGCAGGGTACGCCGAGGAAAAGTCCCGACATCCCGTACTCGCCTTCGAGCCAGGCCGCGCATGGAAGTATGCGCTTCTGGTCGCGGACGATCGCCTCGCACATCTGCACTGCTGCCGAGCTCGGGGCGTAATAGGCGGAGCCGGTCTTGAGGAACTTCACGATCTCCGCACCGCCGTTGCGAGTGCGATCGACGATCGCATCGAGTCGCTCACGGGGCATCAGCTGCGTCACCGGAATTCCGCTGACGCTCGTGTAGGAGATGAGCGGCACCATCGTATCGCCGTGTCCGCCGAGCACCATCGCCTGAATGTCCCGCACGGAGACGTCGAGCGCCTCGGCGATGAAGGAGCGATACCGCGCGGTGTCGAGCACTCCCGCCATTCCGAGCACGCGCTCACGGGGGAATCCGGTCACTTCCTTCGCCACCCACGACATGACGTCGAGCGGGTTCGACACCATGATGAGGATCGCGTTGGGGGAGGTCTGCTTGATGCTTTCAGAGACCTGCTTGACGATCCCGGCATTGGTGTTGAGAAGGTCGTCGCGCGACATCCCGGGCTTGCGGGCGATGCCCGCGGTCACGACTACGATGTCGGAGTTCGCGCTCTCGTCGTAGCCGTTGGTTCCGATGACTCGCGAATCGAATCCTTCGATCGGAGCAGACTCCCACTGGTCGAGTCCCTTGCCCTGCGGAACGCCCTCCATGATGTCGACGAGAACTACCTGGCGCGCGAGCTCTTTCTCCGCTACGCGCTGCGCGGTCGTTGCGCCGACGTTACCTGCGCCGACGACCGTAATCTTGTTGACCATTGTGCTCTGTGGAATTGGTGAAGAACTACAGCGCGAAAGTTATTTCTCCCGCATGCTGCTGGCAAACCGTCAGCCGCCGATTTCCGAAAGCGCGCGAAGACCGCCGATGCGCATCTGGAGAAGCTCGTGCTCGAGAGGCTTGTCGCGGAGTGCCTGCCGGAAAATCGGAGCGAGAGCCACGCCCGCTCTCAGCGCGTCGCGCATGTCGACCTCATGATCTCCGAAGAGGCATGTTCTCAGGCGGCCGTCGGCCGTGAGACGGACGCGGTTACAGCTTCCGCAGTAAGTATGGGTCATCGGTGTGATGATCCCGATCGTTCCCGGAGCGCCGTCGAGGCGATAGTACCTGGCAGGCCCGTTCCCCCGCGGTGGGCCCGGGTCGCTCGAGAGCGCGCCGATCGCTGCAACGCGTTCGACGATCTCGCTCGACGGAACCACATGCTCCCAGGTCAGCTCCCGCATCGACCCCACGGGCATGAGCTCGATGAATCGCACATGCCACGGATGATCGAGCGTGAGACGCGCGAAGTCCTCGATCTCGTCGTCGTTGATTCCCCTGAGCACCACCATGTTCAGCTTCACCGGCGAAAGTCCCGCCATCTCCGCCGCAAGGGCGGACCGTCGGGGAGAGAAATCGAGATTGCGTCTCGCAATCGCCGCGATGCGACCCTGCCGCAGCGAATCAGCGCTGATGTTGACGCGGTCGAGTCCGGCGTCACGATACGAGCCCGCGAGCTCGGGGAGGCGCACTCCATTCGTCGAGAGAGAAATGTCGGAGATGCCGTCGATCGAGCGCAGCGCGGCGATGAGCTTGTCGAGATCCGGCCGGATGGTCGGCTCACCTCCAGTCAATCGAACGCGCGAGATGCCTTCCGCGGCAAGCTGTCCTACTATGGCTGCGATCTCCTCGTACGAGAGGATCTCCGACTTCGGCAGCCATTGCAGGCCCTCGACCGGCATGCAGTAGAGGCACCTGAAGTTGCACTTGTCGGTGACCGATATTCGCAGATAATCGATGCGGCGTCCGAACTGGTCCTCTCGCGGCGCGATCATGGCGGTGGAGTCCCCGCGCCTACCCATTCGCGCGATCCGTCGGTGTAGTGCTCGAGCTTCCAGATCGTCGCGCGTGATTTGGTCTCGTCGACGACGTATCGGAGAGCATCCATCGCGTTGCCGCGGTGCGGATGCGAGACGACCACCGCAATCGATGCGTCTCCAATCTCGAGAGTGCCGATGCGATGCTCGATGATTCCGCCCACTATTTCGTATCGGGCCGCCGCTTCGCGAAGGATGCCGAGCATTTCCTTCTCAGCCATCTGCTCGTATGCGGTGTAGTCGATGCCGGTCACCTCTTTTCCGTCGTTGGTCGAACGGACGGTGCCGACGAACACAGCGGTTGCTCCGCACGATTCCGAGGCAGCTTCCTTCGCCAGCTCCGCGATGTCTATGGCGCGCCTGACGATAGAGGCTCTCATCATCCACCCGCGACAGGTGGAATGATCGCGACCTCGTCGCCATTGGCGAGCAGGGTCTCGGGAGTGGCATAAACGCAGTTCACCGCGACCAGCGGTGAGGGAGGAAGCCGAGACGTCCCGGAGCTCGCGGTGATGGAGCGCACTACGTCGGCGACGGTTGCCCCATCGCGAATGCTCATCTCGACTTCGGATTTGCCGAGGGACTCGGCATATGAGGCGAAGAGGCGAACAGTGACGGTCATTGCCGCACCGCCTTCAGTGCTATTCCGCGCCGGAGAATTCGGTGTCGTGAATGTCCGAGACGTCCACTCCAGCCACGAGCGCCCTCAGCTCCTTGGATGGCTTGAACACAGGGACCGGACGCGCCGAGACCTCTACCGGTGAGCCGGTGCGTGGATTTCGGGCCATGCGGGTCTTCCGCCGGCGGATCTTGAAGGTGCCGAACCCCCGCACCTCGATGTTCTCCTGGTGCTGCAGGGATTCCTTGACCGCTTCGAGAAAGGCGTCCACGACCCGGGCGCAGTCCTTCTTCGAGATCATAGGCCCCGCGGTACGGGATATCTGGGCGGTGACACGCTCGACCAGATCCGCTTTAGTCATTGGTTCCGCCTCAGATTTGACTGCTAGATGTACCGTAACTCGTTAGAAAGTATGGATTTAGTGAATCGGTGTCAAGATTTTCGGAGATACGATTCAGGTGAACTACGGGACAACCGGGTTTTTCCGCCGAGGACGCCGAGGCCGCCGAGAGAACCACGTGAACCTGTTGTTAAACAAAAAAAAAACCGCAGTTCTCGGCGGTCTCGGCGTCCTCGGC
>DASWQD010000103.1:0-10090 GCA_036398255.1 Gemmatimonadaceae bacterium
TCGCACACCGGGCCGGCAGGTGCAGGAGCGGCCGCCGGCTGCTGCGCCAGTGCGGGAACCGCGCCTACTATAGTAGCGGCCGTGAGAATCCTGAAGAAAGCTTTCATCAACTTGCTCCTGCTTCGGTGGAGTACACAACGAGGCCGCCCGTAGGGAAACGGTGCGGCGGGGCTGACGTGATGTTTACGGTGCGTGCCCATAGTAATATACCCGGGCCGGACATCGGTTCCCAATAGGCGGCACCTTCCAAGCCAGATGATTCCATGCTGTCGATGAGGCAACATAGTAACATAATGAGAATAATTAGCGGGATGCTGTTTCTCTCGGCCCTCGCATGCGCGCCGGAGCCTACATCGCCCGCGGATACTGACCTCGGCGGCGTCTGGACTGCCACTGCTCATCTCTATACGCTCTCCAACTTCCGCCTGGAAATTGTTCAGGAGTCCCAGGGTATCGTGAGCGGAAAATGGTCCGCAAAGCGGGACGGTGACGGCACAGGATGTCCGACTGGCACACTGTGCGATACTGGCGGCGACCTCATTGGACGCAACACGGTCTCCCAGGTCGAGATTCAGCTGTTCGGCGCAGGCAGGTTCGAAGGAGTGTTGATTCAGCCGAACCAGCTGCGCGGCATCTACGCCGTCAACGAGAGCTACGACATAATCGTCTTCAATCGTACGAGCACAACAGTGAGCATCGACCGGAAGGAGCATCGATGAGCCCGGCCTCTCCTCATCGAAAGGCAATCGCGCATCTCAGGAAAGTCGATCCAGTGATGGCGGGAGTGATCGATGCCGTCGGCCCGTGCAAGCTGATACCGCGGACCGAATGGACACATTTCGATGCGCTCGTGCGATCGATCGTCTTTCAGCAGCTTTCCGGCAAAGCTGCCGCAACAATTCACGGCCGAGTCCTCGCGCTGATCGGCGACGGATCCGAAGCGCCGACGAAAATCTCGGCGACATCGCACGAAGCGTTTCGCGCCGCCGGACTTTCGAACGCGAAAGCGCGCTACGTGAGGAATCTCGCCGAGCATGTGCTGGATGGCTCGCTGCCGGTGGAGACGCTGCATGAGCTGAGCGATGAGGAGATCATCGCCGCGCTGACGCAGGTGAAGGGAATCGGAAAATGGAGCGCGCAGATGTTCCTGATGTTCAGGCTGGGACGGCCTGACGTGCTGCCGGAGCTAGACCTTGGCGTGCAGAAAGGGATACAGAAGGCCTACCGGCTGCGCAAGCTTCCAACTCCGGCGCAGGTTCTGCGTCGTGGAGCAAGGTGGGCGCCGTACCGCACCGTCGCCTCGTGGTACATGTGGCGGGTGCTCGAGCTGTGATACCAAAGGGGTGACAAATGCCGATAGTCGAATTTTCCGAGCTGCCGGATTCGGCGCGAGTGTGGGTGTACGGCGCGGACAGGCCGCTGAACGAACAGGGCGAGCAGAAACTTCTTTCAGCCGTAGATGAATTTCTGTCGCGATGGGCGGCGCATGGAGTTCCACTGCATTCAGCGCGGCGATGGGATGACGATCGATTCCTGACGATCGCCGTCGACAGTGAGCGCGAGGGAGCGTCGGGCTGCTCGATTGACGGACTGTATCGCACGTTGAAGACGTTGGCGCCATCAGTCGGCGCCGAGATCGTGACGAGCGGCCTGGTCTATTATCGTGGCGGTGACGGAAAGATCAACGCCGTCCCGCGCGACGAGTTCTGCCAGCGTGCGACAAAGGGCGAGATAACCGGCGATACGGAAGTGTTCGATCTTTCGGTGACGAGCCTGAACGAATGGCGATCCAGATTCCGCTCACGCGCTGCCGATTCATGGCATGCGTCATTGATGCCGGAGGCCAGCGTCAAGTCGTGAAGACGCACACTTCGTATCTCACGTTCAATACGAAGAAGCGGCAGGAAATCATCGACATCACCGATGAGGTCGAGGCGTGCCGCGCACAGGCCGGCATCACCGAAGGTTTCGTGCTCGTCTCGGCGATGCACATCTCGGCATCGGTTTTCGTAAACGACCACGAGCCCGGGCTGTGGAAGGACATACTCGACTGGCTCGAGAAGCGAGTCGCGCCATGGTCACCCGACGACTATCGCCACAACACCGGGACAGGCGAGGACAATGCTGCCGCTCACCTTCGGTCTCTGACGGTTGGACACGAAGTCATCGTTCCAGTGACGAAGGGCCGGCTGGACTTCGGACCGTGGCAGCGAGTGTTCTATGGCGAATGGGATGGGCAGCGGTCCAAGCGCGTTCTCATCAAGGCGATGGGAGAGTGAAGCTTCAAACGCGTAGATAATCAGGCCTCCACTGCCTGATCTCCTTCTTGATATCACTTGAAGTACTGAGCTCGCCCTGAGCGCAGCGGCGGGCGAGACCGGCCACCTCTTCGTCGGAAGCAAAACGGAGCGCGACCAGGTGACTGGGCCTGAGCGAATCGATCACACCCTGCTCCCCCGACATGAGCTGCGCGAGACGCAACCGCTCCTCGAGACGGATTACGCGGTCCTGCGCCTTGAGTGACATCACCCGCGACGTGAACGCGAAGGCCAGGAGCGCGAACGCGAACACGATCAGCCACGCGTTGTATGCGCCGGGATCCCGCGAGAACCGCACGATTTCGACGACGACGTGCACGAGCAGGATCGGAACGACTACGAAGTGATGCCAGGGAAAATACCTGCGGTGCGTGCTGTAGCTCTGTTCGGGTTGAGGCATGGTCCTCTCAGGTGGTTGTCGGAGCTGCTTCCGCTGCATGTCGCTTGAGCCGCCGGATCATTGCGTTCAGCCCAGGCTCGCGTGCTCCCAGGCCGATGCTCTCCATCAGCGTGCGGACGAAATCTGAAGGAATCGCGAGCGTTGTCGATGGGGGCTGTCCATTTACCGCGGCAAACACAATTGCGAGCACCGCGGCAATCGTCGGCGACTGCCGCGCGTTGAGGTCGGCGTAGAAATGCATTTTCCCGTCGACGACCTCAGGGATGATGTCCACCCGCGTCATGCATTCGGGAACG
The DNA here is from genome assembly GCA_036398255.1 of Gemmatimonadaceae bacterium. GTDB lineage: Bacteria > Gemmatimonadota > Gemmatimonadetes > Gemmatimonadales > Gemmatimonadaceae > UBA4720. The sequence continues at coordinate 3,015 of DASWQD010000103.1, forward strand.
TTGAACTGGCCGTGATCGATGTCCCGGAAGCGCTCGGGCAGCGGCTCGAGCTTCCTCGAATACTGCACGAGCGCCTGCATTTTCTCCTCGCGGCCCATCGAGCGAAAGAGACGCAGCACCCGGTCGATGGATGGAGGAAGCGCCTCGGGAATCGTCTCAGTCATGACTTCAAAGTTAATCGGCAACGCTTATGCAGCGCGCTTCGAATACTGCCGCACGGACAGAGTCAGCACGATTGCCCCCGACACGGCGAGAATCCCAAGCGGTCTCAGGATGTCGGTGAATGTCGCGCCCTTCAGCAGCACTGACCGCATGATCACAATGAAATGCTTCACCGGATTCAGCTCGGCCATCCATTGAGCCCAGTCCGGCATCGAGCGAACGGGAGTGAACAGTCCGCTCATCAGCAGATACACGAGGAGCAGGAAGAAAGTCACGAACATCGCCTGCTGCTGCGTATGCACGATCGCCGAGACCCACAAACCAACGCCGAGGGCGACGAGCAGATAGACGAGTGCGGCGAGAAAGACGAGTGGGATGCTGCCGACCATCGGGACACCGAAGACCCACCGGGCGACGACGAGACCGGCGGCGAACTCGAATATCGCGATCGAGAGCAGCGGGATCAGCTTCGCCCCGATAAACGCGGATCGCGAGATCGGCGTCACGTTGAGCTGGTCGAGTGTGCCGATCTCCCTCTCGCGGACGATGTTCATCGCCGTCATCATTGTGCCCACGAGAGTGAGCAGCTGAACCAGGATCCCGGGAATCATGTAATGCTTGTAGTCGAGCTCCTGGTTGTACCATCCACGCGTGCGCATCTCGATGCGCGGTGATTCGTCGATCCTGTGGGTCACCGTTACGCCAAGCTCGCGAGCATAAGCCGCGATGATCTGCTGGGCATAAGAGTTCGTCACCCCCGCGAGCGCGCCATCTTCCGCGTTGAAGACGAGCTGAATGCTTCCGGTACGCGTCCGCACGACATCACGCTCGAAGCCCGGCGGGATGTTGAGAATCATGTCGGTACGGCGTCCGAGCATCGCCTCGTTCGCAGGCAGCATCGAAAGGGAGCTTCCAACGACTGCAAATCGTCCTGACGCTGTCAGCCGGTCTGCGAGCCCTCGTGACATCGAAGTGTGATCCCGGTCGACAACGTAAACCCTCGCCGTCTTCACCTCGAACGTCGCCGCCGTGGACAGCAGGAAGAGCTGGATGAACGGCATCATGATCATCTGCCGCAGCAGGAGCTTGTCGCGGAAGATCTGGAGATACTCCTTGCGAAGCAGCGCGCGCAGAACTCTCATGCGACTCTTGCCTTGAAGCTCCGCACGGCGGCCATCATGAAGAAGAGAGTCATGCCGATGAGCACCAGCGTCTCCTTCCACAGATGCTCGAGGCCGACGCCCTTCAGCATGATTCCGCGCGCGATGACGATGAACCACCGTGCAGGCACGATGTTGCTCAACACCTGAAGCACCTTCGGCATGCTCGCGAGCGGGAACACCATCCCCGACAGAAGCGTGCTCGGAAGCATGGTCGCGAGCAGCGCGACGAGCATCGCGACCCGCTGGCTCGGTGTCAGGGACGCGACGAGCACACCGATGGCGAGCGATACCATGGAGTAGAGGATGCTCTCCACCAGAAGCAGCGTGACACTTCCCCTGAACGGCACGTTGAACACGAGCCATGCAGCAACGAGAGCTGTGAGCACGTTCGCGAATGCCAGACCGAGATATGGGAATACCTTCCCGACAATTATCTGCCAGGGCCGGAGCGGCGACACGAGCAGTATCTCGAGCGTGCCGCGTTCCTTCTCGCGCGACAGCGAGATCGCCGTCATGAGCGCTGACACGAGCGTGAGCACGAGAGCTATCAGGCCGGGAATGAAAAGGTTGACGCTCTCGAGCGTGGGATTGAACCGCATTCGCACTTCGGGGGCGATCCTCACGGGCTGCGCGCCCTTTGCGCCGAGCTCCTGCTCGTATGCAGTGATCACTGCGCGCGCGTACGCCTGCATTGTCGATCCAGTATTTGGATCAGACGCATCGACGGCAATCAGGACGCGCGCCGGCTCGCGGGACTCGAGGCGCGCCGCGAATTGCGGCTCGAACGAGACAGCAAGGTCGGCACGACCCTGCCTGAACAGCGGCTCGATGTCGGACATCGATCTGCCCGTCGCCACGATCCTGAATCGCCGGGCAGCCTGAAGGCGATCTCTCAATGCAAGCGTCGCATAATCGGGTGATGGGTCGACGATCGCGAGCCTGACGTCGCGCACATCGCTGCGAAGCGCGTATCCGAAGAGCACCACCTGGATCAGCGGCATCAGGAGGAGAACGGTCAGCGTCTGCCGGTCGCGCAGAATGTGCCGCACTTCCTTGGTCATGAACGCGCCGAGCGTGGAGATCACGACGGTCGCGCCAGCCTCACGAACAGCTCGTCAATGCTTGGAACTTTCCACTGCTGCTTCAGCTCGAGCGGAGTGCCGATCGTCGCAATCCGCCCATCGACCATGATCGAGATCCGGTCGCAGTACTCGGCCTCATCCATGTAGTGAGTCGTCACGAATACTGTCGTGCCGCGTGCGGCTGCGGCGTAGATCATCTCCCAGAACTGGCGCCGCGTGATCGGGTCAACGCCTCCGGTGGGCTCGTCGAGGAACACGATCGCGGGCTCGTGCAGCAGGGCGACTGAAAATGCGAGCTTCTGTTTCCATCCGAGAGGAAGGCGGCCGACGAGATCGTCGGAGAGCCCGAGTGTCTCCAGCATGACAGCTGCGCGCTCCCTGATCTGCCTGTCGGTGAGTCCGTAGATGCCTCCATAGAGCGCGATGTTCTCGAGAACGGTGAGGTCCTCATAGAGCGAGAACTTCTGGCTCATGTATCCAATCCGCCTGCGGATCTCTTCCGTCTGCGTTCTGAGATCGAGGCCCGCCACCTTTGCTTCACCCGATGTCGGCTCGAGCAGGCCAATGAGCATCTTGATCGCCGTCGTCTTGCCCGCGCCGTTTGCGCCGAGGAAGCCGAACACCTCGCCGGCTTTGACGTCGAAGGTGATGTGGTCCACGGCCGTGAAATTTCCAAAGCGCCGCGTGAGATCGGTGGCGACAATTGCGAGGTCGGCAGGTGCAGCCAGGGGTGCCGTCATGACGCGCGTTGCGCCGGTGTCATCAGCTCCATGAAGCTGTCTTCGATTCCCGCTTCGATCGGTTGAGCTGTGACGTCGGTGAATCCATTCGCCGTCAGATATTCGCGCAGGTCGGCGATGACGCTCAGCGGATCGTGGCCGGGTCTCTCGTCCGTGAAATGGAGCGATGTGCCGAATGGGTAGACCGAATGCGCATGCGGCGCCTTCCTGAGCGCGAGAAGCATTCGATACCGCTCTGCACCGGTGACATCGATCAGAGGGAGCGGATATCGCGAGCCGATCTGCGCCGGGGCGTCGATCTGAAGTATTCGTCCGCCCTGAACGAGTGCGACGCGATCGCAGCGCATCGCCTCGTCCATGTACGGCGTGGAGACGACGATCGTGAGACCCGAGCTCCTCAGCATGTCCAGCTGGTCCCAGAACTCGCGGCGCGAAACCGAGTCGACTCCGGTTGTGGGCTCATCGAGGAAAAGAATGTCCGGCCGATGCACGAGCGCGCATGAAAGCGCGAGCTTCTGCTTCATGCCGCCCGAGAGCGCATCGGCTCTCCGTTCCGCGAACATCTCGATCTGCCGATAGACGGGAGCGATGAGCTCGTATCCCTGCTCGACCGTGGTTCCGAACACAGACGCAAAGAAGGACAGGTTCTCCCTGACTGTGAGATCGCCGTAGAGCGAAAACCGGCCCGGCATGTAACCCACGCGCGAGCGAATTGCCCAGAGATCCCGGACGACGTCGAGCCCGAGGACAGTTGCGGATCCGCTGTCAGGAATGAGAAGCGTGGTGAGAATGCGGAAAAGCGTCGTCTTGCCTCCACCATCCGGTCCAACGAGACCGAACAGCTCGCCGTGGTGCGCTTCGAACGAGACACCGTCGAGAGCTTTCGTCTCGCCGAATGTCTTGCTGACGTCACGTACGACCGCGGCCGGATCGGTCATGTGCGTGATTCGGCCCGCGGAGCGAGATTGAAGTCGCCGGGCATACCGATCTTCACTATCCCGCGGCTGTTCGGAACCCGGATCTTCACCGCGTAGACGAGATCGGCTCGCTCATCGCGAGTCTGCACCGGAGTCGGAGTGAACTCCGCTTTCGCCGATATCCAGCTGATCGTTCCGGGCAGCTGAACGGTCTTGCCGTCGCCCGAATCCACATTCACCTGGACTGATCCGCCAAGACGCAGTGAATGCAGCTGGGCTTCGGCGACATACGCGCGAAGAGTCAGAGTATCGAGGTTCGCTATGCGATACAGCGGCTGTCCGGGTTGAACGACTTCGCCCGCGCGCGCAAAAGTGGCGAGCACCGTGCCGGGTTCAGGATTCACAATGCGGCTTCGGCCGAGCCGCTCCTCTATCTGGGCGACACGCGCTTCTCCTGATGTGACTTCGCGCGTGACGGACTGCTGCTGCGCACGTGCCGCTTCGATCTGTGCACCAAGCACGCGATAGTCACGCTCGGCCTGATCGAGCTGCTGCGCCGTTGCGGCTTTCTCGTTGAACAGGCGACGCGTGCGCTCATATGTCCTGCGCGCGATCGTGCGCTGAACCTCGAGCACTCCGATCTGGCGCGAGACCTCGTTTGCGCGCGACCCGGTTGCCTGACGCTGTGCGATGAGCTGCTGACGCTCCAGCGACAGCTGGGCGGTGTCGACAATCGCGATGATCGCACCGCGCGCGATCTGCGCGCCTTCGACGGGCGTGAAGGTGAGAAGCTGTCCGGTCGTTTGTGAGGAAACGACGACTTCGTTCGCCTCGAATGTGCCGTATGCGTCTGGCTCATCGTCGCGATTGCAGGCGGCGGACAGAAGCAGCAGGGAAAAGAGCAGGCGTCGCATCAGCGGAACTCCACTCCAAGAGTTGTCAGCAGGTGCGCCTGAGCCTGGGCAAGCTCGACGCGGTGAAGTGCACGGCTTAGCCGTGCCGATAGAACGTCGGTCTGGCGGTCCACGAACTCAGCCGATGTAATCACCGATTCGCGGTACCTCCGCCGCGTCTCGGCCAGGATGTCTTCTCTCAGCGCGATGATTCTGTCGTCGTCGGCGATGGCGGATTCGAGTCGGTCGATCGATGCGAGATCCTGCTCGACCGCGCGGCGAAGCTGCGCAGTGAACGCCGCTTCTTCAGTCGAGACTATCTGGCGCTGAAGCTCAGCCAGCTGTCGCTCCCTCGACGTTGTGCCCCAGTTCCATGGAGCCCACTGGAACTGGATTCCGCCGAGCCAGTAGGTGTCGAACTTGTCGGCGAGGGGGTTGAGGCCAGGGCGGCCGTATCCAGCGCGACCAAATGCAATGACGCGCGGCTTGTCCTGCGCAGCGCGAACGTTTGCAGATTGTTCGAGGACGTCGCGGGAGCGTGCGAACTGCTCATATTCGGGGCGACCTCGCAGGGATGCAATGCTCGAGCGCGCGGTGTTGGCCGGCGCGGTCAGGTTGGGAAGTGACAAAGGTGCGAGCGAGTCGATCGGCGTTCCGGAGAGGTCGGAGAGAATTGCAATCGCCGCTTTTCGCGCGGCGCGCTGTTCGGCGATGATCTGCCGGCGCCTGAGCAGCTCGGCGCCGAGCGTGTTGCTCTCGCTCGGAAGCGCGGTTCCCGCTCTGACGCGTGAGTCAGCGACACGCAGCTGCGCCTCGAGATCGGTGAGAGTCGTCTCCAGCTCGGCGACTGCTGCCTGTGAGCGAAGAGCGGTGAAGTAGGCGGCATTGACCGATTCGGTCAGGAGGTAGAGCGCGGAGCGAATGCGTGCCTGCGATTCAGCGAGTTGCGCGCGCTCGGTCATGCGACGCGGGCCGATCGTCGGATCGTAGAGTCGTTGCTGGGCACCGAGCCGGGCGTCGTAGGTGTCTTTCTTCGGCATCGGGAGCGAGACGCCGGGCAGCGTGACGTCGATCTTCGCGACGTCCGACTGGTATTGAGCGAATCCGTCGAGCGAGAGTACGGGGCGCAGGTCGGCGCCGATGTTCCGGAGTCGCAGCAGCGACTGCGAAGCGAGAAGCTCGATCTGCGAGGCGCGGGGATCGGCGGCGAGCGATGCGGCGCGCAGCGATTCGAGTCTCAGCGAGTCGGCCGGGACCTGCGCGGGAATCGCCCGCGCGGCCAGCGCGAGCGCGATGCAGGGCGCAGCGAGATTGAATGTCATGGCGCGAGTGCGTGGCGGATGAACTGCGGCAGCTCCTTTCGGCGCGCGGCGATGAACTTTGCGAAGTCATCGTCGTCGAATCCGAAGGCTGCCCGGAGCATTGGTTGCGCTGCAAAGGGAAAAACGCAGAGGGAAAGCACGTTCACGAGGAACTGGTGCGCGGAAATCTTCCGCATGCGTCCCGCTCGCGATTCGGACGCTATCTGCCGGTCGAGCTTTTCCAGCACCGGCTTCATGGAGCTGGCGAGGTCCAGACCTGTGATGCTGCTGATGAGCTGGGGAACCCGCTCGGGGTGATGGTGAAGCTCGGATATCACGTAGCCGGGCAGGAATGGTGATCGCGAGAGGTTGTCGAGATACGCATCGACGATGCGGTCGATTTTTTCGTCGATCGACGCGTCGCTTCCGAGTGTGGCGATGAGGATCGGGAACATGCGCCCGGCGGTTTCGCGAAAGACTGCTTCGCTCAGGCGCTCTTTCGATCTGAAGTAGTAGTGCAGGAGCGCCTGGTTGACGCCGGCTTCTTCGGCGATCTCCTGCATGCGTGCGCCGGCGGTGCCGCGGCGAATGAAGACAGCTCTAGCAGCGTGGAGAATGCGGGCTTCGGTATGGCCGTCTTTCGGCTCTTTCTTCTTTACGGCCTGTTTTACCATGCAGTTTAACTAAATGATTAAACAGGTGTCTGCAAGGGCATTGGTTTACCTCGAGCCCTCCTCGGAAGTCACTCCTGAAGCAGCCGGCTCGTCTCGCTGATCGAAGGGAAAGGGTTTTGTGAGACCGGTGAGACCGGTGAGAAA
>DASWQD010000104.1:0-6715 GCA_036398255.1 Gemmatimonadaceae bacterium
ACTCATCTCCGCCGCTCAGTCTCCAGCGCCATGTATCGACATCCCCTTCCTGCACGACCTTTCCTGAGCCGTGACGCCGCGCAGCCGCCGCGATCACGCCGCGGCGGACATCGAGTCTGACTGCATCAGACCTCAGTGAGCCGATTGGCAGTAGCGACAGCGATGCCAGAGTAGTCGATCCCGGCTCAGCCTCGAGAACCGACGGGACCTGCACTCGACCCGTTGTCCCGGCGCGCACTGAAGCAAACCCGTCGAGTGATCCCGTGACGCCGGCCAGTATCAGGCCACCACCGGAAGCGACATATCGGTTGATCTCGGCAGCCCGGAGGGCAGCCGAGCCGTCGAGAGCCACCACAGCAGAGTAACGTGACGTGTCGATTGCGGACAGAGCTCCCTGAGTGACATCCACCGAAGGAGCGACGCGCATTTCGGCGTCCACTTTCCATCCGGCTTCTTCCAGCGCCGACACAACGAACTTGGACTCCCACCCGGCGCTTCCGAGTATGAGGACACGTCCGAGCCGAATGCTGTCCGCGGCAATGGCTCTCGCTCGCGTCGATCCAACCTTCGCGAGAACTTGTCCGACCGCTGATGGAGCATCGAACCGCGCACCGCCGGATGTTGCCGTCGCGCCTTCGATCAATCCGAGCTCGTCCTCGATTGTCACACGGTTCGCCGACGGTGCAGCCACGAGCACCTTGAGCCCTCCCCGCGGCGATGCGACCGGATGCACGGAAACTGCGGATGCGGGAAGACTTCCATTCCATGTTACGCGGCTTCCCGAATGCGCGAGCGCCCTCATCCAGTCTCGCTCAGTCGGCGTGGGCGTGCTGTCGAGCCGAATCGATGCCCGGTCAGGCGCGACACCAGCCGCGGACCAATCGCGCAGCGCTGCAGCAAGATTGGTCGAGCGCGCCGAAACCACACGCTCGAGCCGGCCGCGGTCGAGCGAGAGCCACAGCATCCACGCCAGAACGACGAGACTCGTCGCTCTAAGCGCAAACTCGAGCGTGCCGCGGATCTCAGCGCGTGAGGGCATACACGATGATGTTCACGCCGAAGCGTGTATTGTCCACCGCTGAAAACCGCTTGCTGTCGGGGTGATAGTTCCACTCCGAGCTGTAATCCTTGTTGCTGTAGAGGACAGCGATGCGATCGCCCCGCATCACTGCCTTGAGATTCTTGTGAACGAGGTTGTCTCCCCAACCGTTGAGCTCGTGGCTCGTCGCCGGAGGGCCATCCTCGAACTTGAAGAACGAAGTGTAGATCGAATGGGTGTTCGGAAGGTCGACCGGCGCGGAGAAGGTTCTCGTTATCTCCTCGAGGGCTGTCTTGTGAAAGATTCCACCGATGTCGTGGTTATGGTCGTCGATGAAGATCATGCCGCCGCGATCCGCGAGCTTCCGCATGTTCCGTCGCTCCGTCTCAGTGAAGCGGAATGGGAGATGGCCAGTGAGATAGACGAGCGGGTACTCGAGAATCCTCTCCGATGAAAGCGGAACGATCACGCCCACAGGAGCCACCGGAATCTCGGTGTAGCGCGCAACCGAATCGATGAGGTTTGCCGGCAGCGTTGGCGCGCTGTCCCAGTCACCCGATTCGTAGCGGCCGGTGCAGAACACGAAATCGCTCACCAGGCCCCCGACCATGCTGGAAGTCCGGATGATCCCGATGGATCTCCCGACAATGCCCGTCGAGCGCGAAGCAGCGGGAGCGTTGCGTCACGCCCCTTTCTGAAAGCGTCGATCGCTTCACCGAGCGCTGTTGCGACCTGCGCCGAGACGGGAATGGCTTCGACCTGCATGAGCGTGAATGCACGAATCGCGTCCGCGGGTTTCGACGCAATGAGCTCCACTGCTTCGTTGAATCGTTTTTCCAGATCCAATCGAACAGAATCGGTCGCGCTCCGTGGAGTGCGAACGCTGGCCGTGCCCTTTTCCTTGCCGCTCATTCGAACGCGCGAAACGTCGACAATCACTTTCGGCGGAATTCCGCGAAGATACAGGCGGTTGGCGAGACGCGCGCGATCGAGTGCCTTGAGCGCAACACGCATTGGCGGCAGCGCTGAGTCTGGCTCCGCGATCTGCAGTGATCGAACCGCGGCCCAGAGGGCGTTGAATGCCTCGAACAGATCCGGGTTCTGAACGTGCTGTACCTCCTCATTCGCGTGCTCTTCAGCTTGCGACGGATCTGGTGGTGGTCCTCCCGCGGCTTCCTCTCCCTCTTCACCGCCTTCGATCTGATAGAGTATTTCCTCGACGCGCTTCCTGATCTTGTCCTCGAGATCACCGATCTGTCCCGACCTCCGAACCAGCTCGGCGCGCGGAATCCGCTTCATCTCCTTGACGAGTTTCTCGGTCATCGCGATGAGCACTCGCTGGCTCATTGCGGCTGTGTCCACTGGCAGCGGTCCGGCGGCGTCTACGGAGACGGAGTCGTACTCGTCTGCCCGTGCGATGCGGAACGTGCGCGTATCCGACGTCGCGAGGCCGGGACCCGTGAGAGTGTTGCCATCCTGGGCTATCGCACGAATTGAAACCACATCTCCCTGATTGAGCTTGAGCGAGCCCAGGTCGAGCGTGGCCGTTATCGAGCCGGAGCGTGCACCCACGAAAGAAACGACAGGCGTATTGATGGTACGAGCGTTGAAGATCTCGCCGGAGCCAGTCGTGATGAGATACTCGAAGTACGCGCCGCGCAGTCCGATGTCATCGTTCGCGTTCGCGTTGAGCTGAACAACGAGCTGCGGCGACCGAAGAGTTGAATCTCTGAGCGGGGACGTGAGTGCGACCTTCGGCGGATTGTCCGCACTCGGGTCGAGCACGATGATGCGCTCGTGCTCACGATCCTTGAGGGTGAGTGCCGATGGCCGGGCTGGCATCGTGAGTGAGACCGACCACCCGTCATCCGTGTCCCTGACGTCCTGTATTGATCCAGGCATCGAGCTGGTGATTCCGTCTGACGACCCCCGCCCTTCGATGACAACGCGGCTGCCGGCGAGAGCACGAACTGAAGCGGGGTCGTCGAGCGTGGTGGCTCGCTCTCCGGTGTACGCCGGTGGTGTTACCCGAACCTCGAGACGCTCGAGCCTGCTGCCTGCCGGAACAACCGATCCGGATCGGGGACCTCCAAGCTTCGAAAACAGCCCACCCCGGCCGAACGCAGCTGAAGGTGATACATATAGTAGTAGCCCGGCAATGACGACCGCCCCGAGGGCGGGGTACGTCGTTCGTCGCAGCGAGCGAATCGTCACCTTTCCGACGTTCTGCCGCTCGACTTCCGCTTCCATACCACGCGCGAACGGCGAGCTCGAGTGTTCCATCGCCGTGACGAGCGAATAGTGCAGCGCCGGGATTCGCTCCTCGATCCACAGGGCTACCCTGCCCCGCGACGCGAAATGCCGCGATCTCCATAGAAGTCCCGTCGCGACGAGAACCCCCACCATTGCGGCTGCCAACGCACCCGATGACTCATACCCGCGGAGCTCGGGCCACAACAGGGATGCAAAAGACATCGCGGCAACAATCAGGAGAGCCGAAGCGATCGCCCACCCGAGTGCCTGCGCAAGCGCAGCCGCACCGAGCACTCGCTGCGTGCGAATCACGCGTTCGATTGCCGTCATGCCGCTTGCCTCGAGTCCGGGCTTACTCGGCCTGCTGCCTCAGGAACAACGGTCCGACGACGCCTCACAAACAGCTCGGCGATGCCCGCGGCGATGGCAATTCCGAGAAGCCATGGAGCGATGGCGGAGCGCACGTCGCCGCGCGGACGGAACGCTTCGCGCGGGGCGAGTCCGCCACTGCCTGTGAGGCTGGCGACTGCTCCCTCGTCTGCGGGAATTACAGCTGAGACCGACGTGCAATCTGCTGACAATGCGGCGACGAATCGCACGAAATCGTTTCGTATGACGAGATCACCGGCCGCAGGCACCGGGACAGCGACCGATCGTACGCATCCGTTGATCGAAGGCGTCTCGATCGCCGCGGGTTCTCCGTCTATCCAGCGGGCAATGACATCCGAGCCACGGATAGAATCTGCGGGAAACATCCACCTGCGCTCGAATGAGGAGATCACGAGTGAATTCCCGCCTACTACACCTCCGATCGTGTCTCTCGATACTCGAGGAACGGCCCCTCTTGGTCTCTGCGTCTCCGGCCACTCGATTCGCGCACCATTCCTCACGGAGTCGCCGACAGACACTGTGCGGACGATGACACCGCGAGCAGCTGGATCACGTCGCAGAGCCGAGACGGTGACCTGGAGTGGATCCTCTGCGCGACTGCTGATTTCGAGTGGCCCATCTCGCCGCGAAGTGTCCGCCGGCGTGGCAGCGGGCCGAACGATTCTGGCTCTTCCCGGCCAGAGTCGCCTCACAGCATCGGTCGCCGCATCGAATGACTCGGCCGCAAGCGGAGACACGATCGCCAGCTCGATGCTGTCAGCGCGGTTGCGCAGACTGCTTGCCGCTCTCAACGCCGTTATCAACGCGGCACTTATGCTTCCTTTACCGTTCGACGGCGTAAGACCGCCAATCGAATCGCGAACGCTTCCCCCGATGATTCGCGCAGATGAGTCGAACACCACCAGGACGTCGTGATTCCTGTAGAGAGCGCGCACACTGTCGCGGAGCATCGTCGAATCGCGTTGGGATCGCGAGACATCAGCAAGGATCACCCGCGCTTCCGCACCGCGCGACGGTTTGAAGATCGGTTTTGCCAATCCGGCTCCGGCAGCGAGAACCAGCAGCACACGGAGCAGCATCAGGAGTATGTCCGACGGGCGAGTTGCCCGCGCCGTAGCGGTGGCCGGCATGTTCGGGACGAAACGTGCAGTCGGAAGAATGCCCGCGCGCGGCTGTCGCGTCACGATGAAGTGCAGCGCAACTACCGCAGCGGCAACAACTGCGGATGCGATCAGAAATCCAGGAGCGAGGAACGTCATGCCGAGGCCGCGATTCCGCGCGGTGCTGTTACGCGGCGGATGAGATGATCCGGCGCTTCGTCGCCGGCGATTGCCTGCGAATACGCGACACCCGCTTCGCTCCAGTCGTGCGCAATTCTCTCGCGCCACTCGCTGTAGGCGGTGAGGTATGCATCCCGCGCATCGCCATACAATGGCCGTCTCACATCCGGCGCCTCGGGATCGGAAACCAGAAGCGTTTCTCTCGACGGATCGATTTCTTCCGGAGCGATGACGTGAAGCGCATGCACCTCTTTCCCGGCGACGACAGCGCGCGAGACATTCGCGAGCAGGTCGTGTTCATCGCCGAGAAAGTCGCTCACGATCACAATGCGCCCGCTCACCCGCGCAGCCGCATCCATCGCAGGGGCGAGCGGAGGATCGCTCGTCGGCCGAAGCTCTTCCACCGCGCGAACCATTTCGTAGATGACACTCTGCCGGGTTCGCGGAGGCACCTGAATCATCTCCCCTGCTTTCGCGATGACGAGCCCGACGGGGTCCGCGGAATTTCGCGCGACAGCCGCAAGCCCGACTGCGATCTGCGCGGCCAGATGCCATTTGCCGAGGGTTTCGACAGGGAATGCCATCGACGCACTGGCGTCGAGGATGATCGTCGTCGGAAGAACGGCGCGGTCGTTCGACAACCTTATGTATGCGCGGTCCGTGCGCGCGAAGAGCTTCCAGTCTATCCGCTTGAGATCGTCACCCTGCCGATACGGGCGATACTCCGTAAACTCGGCGGAGCTTCCCCGCATTCTGGATGTGTGGGCACCGGGCACTCCTCCCCTCACTGCGGATCGGGCGGGCCACCTGATTCCTCTCACGGAATCGAGGAGTGCCGCAAAGTCCGGCGCGGTCTCACGCGCCGAAGCGGGCTCGCGGCCTTCCTTCCAGCGAGCCATTGTGCCTAGAGCTTGATGTCGCTCTTCGGCGGCTTCACGTCCTCGAGGAGTCCGTCGATGATCTGCTCGACGGTTATTCCCTTCGCCTCTGCCGCAAAGTTGGGAAGAATGCGGTGCCTGAGCACGGGACGCGCGACGCGTACGATGTCGGCCGGTGAGACCGCAAACCTGCCGGCAAGTAGTGCGTGAGCTTTTGCGCCGAGGATGAGCGCCTGACCCGCACGAGGTCCTGCGCCCCAACGCACGTATTTCCGAATTGTCTCCGATGAATCCGTTTCGGCGGGACGCGTTGCTCTTGCGAGTCGTGCCGCGAATCGAAGTGCCGGATCAGCAGCGGGAATTTCGCGCACCAGTCGCTGGAGCGCGCGTGTCTCTTCGCCATCGATTACGGGTTTGAGCGGCTCGAAATCCGCACCTGTGGTCGAGCGGAGAATTCCAACCTCGGCATCTTCGTCGGGATAACCGACGCGAACGTCGAACAGGAACCGGTCGAGCTGTGCTTCAGGAAGCGGGTAGGTTCCTTCCTGCTCGATGGGATTCTGCGTTGCAAGAACGAAGAAAGGCTCCGGCAGCGACATCGTCTCACCGGCCGCAGTCACGCGGTGCTCCTGCATTGCCTCGAGCAGCGCCGCCTGCGTGCGCGGTGGCGCGCGGTTGATCTCATCGGCAAGAACGATGTTCGCGAAAATCGGTCCCTTCACGAATCGGAACGAGCGCGAGCCGGTCGCGGTGTCCTCCTCCATGATCTCGGTTCCGGTGATGTCGCTCGGAACGAGGTCCGGAGTGAACTGAATCCGGCGGAAGTCCAAATCCATTGCTTCACTCACGCTTCTGATCATGAGCGTCTTCGCGAG
>DASWQD010000105.1:0-11861 GCA_036398255.1 Gemmatimonadaceae bacterium
GGAGCGTAGTTCTTTTGCACGCGCGAAATGTCTGGTGGAAGGCGGGTTGGCGCCACAGAAAAAGCGCGCTATGTGGACAACTTCACGTCTCAATTTTTTGTAACAGTTGCGTTAACGACGATCACGTTTTTTTTGCTTGCGATTTCGCCGTAGCGCTCTTAGGGTTGCAACCTGTTCCATCGAGGTCAATACCAATTCCTTGGAGGCGTGCATGGTTCGAACGGAGAGGTTGCGGAGCTTCGCGCGAAGCGAAGATGGAGCCGCACTCGCCGAGTACGGGATTCTGGTCGCGTTCATCGCGATCGTTGCGATTACCGCAGTCACGTTCTTCGGCAGCAAGGTGTCGGCGAAATTTTCGGAGTACGCCAACAAGCTGAGCTGATACTCGCTCGGAGGCTTCGGCCCGCACGCGAATCGAAGCAAGTCTCAGGCAGCACAAAATTGTCAGTCAGGCAGTTAGCTCGACAGTATCGGTCGTATCACAGTGCAGGTGCAGTCTTGCAGTCTGGCCACGTTGCCAGTCCTGGCGCTATGCGCCCTGCGTCGCCGATTGTGCACACGTCCGCGACTGAGACTCCGGTGATGGTCTCTCAACCGGTCATCACCTGTTCCCATCCGACATTCCGCAGCCCGGTTGGTCGGATTCGTTTCCGCAGGACCGTTTCTCATAATTTTTTTCCGGGAGGGAGAAGTGAATCGCATCAAACTGGCAACGCGTCGGTTCGTAAACGAGGAAGAAGGCGCAGCTCTCGCTGAGTACGGCATCCTCGTGGCGTTCATCGCAATCGTCGCAATCACCGCGGTAACGTTTTTCGGCAGCAGGATTTCCGCGAAGTTTTCGTCGCTCGGAAACTCGTTCTCCTGATCGCCGCGGATGCATCGGTTCGAGGGGACTCCGCTGGCTCTCGCAGCCGGCCTCGTGTTCACCGCGATTCTCGTGGCGGCGGCCATCGGAGACCTTCGGACGCGGCGTATTCCGAACAAGCTCGTTGTTACTCTTGCAGTCCTCGGCATCGCGTACTCCGTGGCACGATCACCGAACCTCGCCGGATTCGTCGGCGCGGGCGGAGGTTTGATGGTAGGCCTCGCATGCTGGCTGCCCTTCTATCTGCTGGGCTGGCTCGGTGCGGGTGACGTGAAGCTTTACGCAGCGGCAGGGGCGTGGCTTGGCCCGTTGCGGTCGCTCGAAGGCGCAGCGGTAGCGGCTCTTTTTGGCGCGCTCCTCTCGCTGATGTGGATGCTGAAGTCGCAGGGAATGAAGAATGTGGCCCACACGCTTGGAATGGCTGCCGCGTCTCCTCAGCTGCTTTCGCCGGATCCGAATGGATCGCGGAAGCGGTCGGTGATGCCCTACGGTATCGCGATAGCCTTCGGGGCGCTCTGGGCTGGATGGATGCCGCGGCTGCTGAACGTCTCGGGGAGAAGCAATCGGCGCGTCGCGAATAGTTGCGGACAACTGAAATTTTTCCGGGAAGGAGCATGGGCGGACGGTATAAACTGGTTTTTTGGGGCGCTATTCTCGTGGCTGCTGCCGCGACATTCGGCGCGTACAGGCTTCTCGCGGCAAACAGTCGGGCAGAGGTCTCGACGCGCGCCGTGGTCATAGCGAAACAGGACATCCCCGAGGGCGTCGCGATCGATCGAATTGCGCTCGCGACCGCGCAATGGCCGGTGCAGGTGGTGCCAGTGGGAGCGTTCTCTTCCATCGACTCCGTGGTCGGGCGTGTTGCCCGTGTCGCCGTGTATAACGGAGAGGCGATCGTGCCTGGCCGCCTCGCCCCGGTAGGAACGGGACCCGGCCTCGAGTTGAAGATCCCCCCGGGACAGCGCGCAATGGCAGTGCGCATCAATGACGTCGCCGGCATCAGCGGACTGCTTCAGCCCAACAGCAGAGTCGATGTCCTCGTCACCATCCGCGAAGACAACGCCGACAGACAGGTAGCCAAGCTGTTCATGTCGAACATGCTCGTCCTCTCCGTCGGAACCGAAGTCCAGCGCGACACGCAGGGCAAGCCGATCAACGCGACTACAGTCACTCTCGCCGTTACTCCCGAGGAGGCTGAGCGGCTCGCGATTGCGATGAACACCGGCTCGATCCAGCTCGTCCTTCGCGGCTACGGAGACCCTGACAGTGTTCGCACAAAGGGCGCGAGCTCAGGGGACGTACTGAGCCAGCTCAAGGGAACGAGCACGGTGATTCCGCAGAAGGCAGCTCCTCCGAAGATCGTCTACCGACCGCTTCCGACTCCGAAGGTCGAGCCGAAAAAAGAAGCTCCGCCCCCTCCGCCTGATTCGGCGAGGGTGGATGTCTACCGTGCCGGCAAGGCCGCCCAGCAGAAGTTCGATACGGCGCAGAAACGTTGATCTCGATTCCCTACCGGCTCTGCCGGACGAACGTGTATTCTCTCGTGGAGGTCCGTCTGAAAGCTCTCGCCATTTTCCGCACGCTGTCACTTGTCGCCGGCCTCGCTCTCGCAGCGACTCTTCCGGCGGCGTCGGCCAGCGCTCAGAGCGGGCCAGTCGTCCGTCTCGACCTTCCGGTCGGGCGGTCATATCCCCTTACCACCCCGGTGGGCATTACGAGGGTTTCGATTGCCAATCCCGATGTCGCCGACGTGGTCGTCGTGGGAACGCGGGAGCTTGTGATCAACTCGAAGGGCGCGGGAGAGACGGACGCGATCTTCTGGCTCGCCAACGCCACGCGCCTGCACTATCGCATCTCGGTGCACTCGCCCGCAGACCGCCAGCAGATCGCGCTGTACATCAAGATCGCCGAAGTACGGAAGGACTTCTCACGTCGATTCGGTATATCCGGTCTCTATCGAAACAGGGGGACGCGAGTCGGCAACAACCGATTCAACACTGACAACGTTTTCGACGACCTCGGCAATATCCTTCTGCCGTCGGACGCAGGATTCTTCACGATCCTGACGGATTTCGGAACCAGGCACGTGCTCGCGCTCCTCGAGGCTGAGGAAAGCTCGGGCAACGCCAAGACGCTGGCGGAGCCGAATCTGCTCGCGGGCAACAAGGATACCGCGACGTTCCTCGCGGGCGGCGAAATACCGATCCCCATCCTTCAGCCAAGCACCGGACAGGGAGCGGCTTCACAGGTCACAATCCAGTACAAGGAATTCGGCGTGCGCCTGAAATTCCAGGCTGAGATTCTGAGCGACAGCCTCGTGAAACTGAACGTGACACCGGAAGTCTCGAGCCTCGATTTCGTCAACGGTGTCGACATCTCGGGATTCCGGATTCCGGCATTCAGAACGAGACGTGTGTCGACCACAGTGGACGTGCGTCGAGACCAGAGCATGATCATCTCCGGCCTCTTCAACAACGAGCAGGAGAAGGTCAAGACCGGGCTTCCCATCCTCAAGGACCTTCCGATCATCGGAGATCTTTTCTCGAGCTCGCGGTGGGAGAACAATGAGAGCGAGTTGCTGGTAGTAGTAACTCCAGTGATCGTCGATCCTCTCGATCCTCGCCCGCAGGACGTCCTGAAGCTGCTGCCTGATACGGCGCTGCCGGCACGGGAAGCGATCAAGAAGCGCCTCGACGATGCCTCGAAGAGGCCACCGTCACCAATCATTCGCTGAGCTGAACTGATGCAACGTCGTGCGCTGATAGCGGCAAACGCAGCGGGCTCCCCCGAAGCAGTATCGGGGGTGCTCACGCGCTTCGGGTTCTCCCGCACCGCGCATGTAGAAGATCGCGAAGCCGCACTCGCTCAGATGCGAGAAGCACATTTCGATCTCGTCATCATCCCCGTCGACGCAATCACTCCGTCGGAGCTGGTCGCCCTCGAGCGGGAGATTCGCAAAGACCCGAACACATCGGTGATCGCGACCGCCTACACGGCGGAACCGGACCTCATCGTGCGGGCGATGCGCGCAGGAGCTCACGAGTTTCTCGTGAACCCGCCCAAGCCGGAGGAGCTGGCCGGCTCTGTGGAAAGACTCATGCGGCGCAATACCCGCAGCGACACCGAGCAGGGCAGCCTCATCGCCGTCTACAGCGGCAAGGGGGGCCTTGGCAGCACGAGCATCTCCGTGAACCTCGCTCATGCGTTCGCAACCGTGCAGAAGGACAAGCGCGTCGCGCTCGTGGACCTCGTAGTTGCGGGCGGAGACGTCAGAGTATTCCTGAACCTCAAGCCGTCGTACGACATCAGCCACCTGATCGCGAAGGGCAGCCAGGTCGATGCGGAGCTGCTCAATTCGGTTCTGACTCCCTGCCCAGGCGGAGTGTGGGCGCTTCCAACCGGCGACAGTCCCGAGGATCAGGACATGTTCGATTCGGCCGCGGTTGGATCAGTCCTGACCCTGTTGCGACAGCATTTCGCGATAACCGTCGTGGACTGCGAGCACCATCTGAGCGAGGCGACGCTTACAGCACTCGATGCGGCGGATCGAATTGTCCTCGTCACCCAGCTGACTGTCCCTGCCCTGAGGAGCACGCAGCGCTCACTCGCCGTATTCCGCCGGCTCGGTTACGACGAGTCGAAGCTGCACGTCGTGGTCAATAGATATCAGTCCGGCGACGTTCTGCCCGTGAAGGACGCGGAAGATCTTCTCCAGACGCAGGTCTACTGGAAGCTCCCGAACGACTATCGCCTCTCGGCGGCGTCGCTCACGCGGGGCGTTCCAGTCACAATCGAGGATCCAAACGCGAAGCTGTCACGTAGCTATGCTGACCTGGTGAAGAAGTTGAGCGGCACGAGCTCCTCGGGAGGATTTCCACGCGTTCCTGAAGTGAGCGGCAGCTCCAGGCTGCGCAAGTTGTTCGGCACCGACAAGGGAGTGAGGAATGTCTCTTAGGGATCGTTTGACGCGGAGAAGCAATGGCGGAGTTACGCCGCTCGTCCCCCAGAACGAGTCGCCTGATGAAGTGTCGGCACCCGGTACCGCCGTTCGGCCGACGCCCGTTCCGCGGGCGCCGTCGGCAACGCCGTCCTCCGGTATTTACGGCCGGCGCATCGAAGTGGAGCCGATCAGTGCAATCGACCAGGTAAAGATCGACCTGCACCGCAAGCTCATCGAGCGTCTCGACCTCGAGGCGCTCGAGCAGATCCCCGACGAGAGACTGCTCAACTCGGAGATCCGCGCGGTGGTCATCGAGCTGCTGCGTGAGGAGTCCACTCCTCTCACGGTTGCCGATCGCGAAGACATCATCGAGCAGGTGCTGTACGAGATCACCGGCCTCGGTCCGATCGAGCCGATGTTCCGCGACCTCTCGATCAGCGACATCCTCGTCAACGGGTCGAAGGAGATCTACATCGAGCGGGGCGGCCGCCTGACGCGCGTCGCAACCTCCTTCCGCAACGATGCGCACCTGATGGCGGTCATCGACCGCATCGTCAGCCGCGTCGGTCGTCGCGTCGACGAATCATCGCCGATGGTGGACGCACGCCTTCCCGACGGGTCGCGTGTCAACGCGATCATTCCGCCGCTCGCGCTCGACGGGCCCGTGCTCTCGATCCGCCGCTTCGGAATCGATCTCTCGGTCCAGAAGCTGATCGACAATGACACGATGAATCCGGCAATGGCTTCGCTCATTGCAGGATGTGTGGCGGCAAGACTCAACATTCTGATTTCGGGCGGCACGGGCGCGGGCAAGACGACGCTGCTCAACGCGCTCGCCTCGTTCATACCTGCAGACCAGCGCATCATCACCATCGAGGATGCGGCGGAGCTCAGGCTTCAGCAGGAACACGTCGTGCGACTCGAGACGCGGCCTCCCAACGCCGAAGGCGAAGGCGAAGTGAAGGCGCGCGACCTCGTGAAGAACGCGCTCCGCATGCGACCCGACCGCATCATCGTCGGTGAGTGCCGCTCCGCTGAAGCGATCGACATGCTCCAGGCGATGAACACCGGTCACGAAGGATCGCTCACTACGGTTCACGCCAACTCGCCGCGAGACGCGCTCGCGCGACTGGAGACGATGATCCTCATGGCTGGCGCCAACCTGCCCGACCGGGCGATGCGCGAGCAGATCTCGTCGGCGCTCGACCTCATCATCCAGGTTACGCGACTCGCCGATGGAACGAGAAAGATCACGAGCGTCGTCGAGGTGACGGGCATGGAAGGCCCGGTTACCGCGACACAGGAGATCTTCCGCTATCGCCGCCGCGGCATCACGCCTGAAGGCCAGGTAATGGGAGATTTCGAAACGACGGGCGTGCGGCCGCAGTTCATGGAGCGGCTGCGCGTTGCGGGCGTGGAGATTTCCAACGACTTGTTTGCCGAGGCTGTGCTGCGGTGATCCTGACTCTCACTGCCATCTTCTTTGCGACGATGGCGTTTGTGGTTGGCGGCTACGTTCTCATCAACCGGCGCACACTCGAAGCGGCGGAAGTAGCGAGATCGCGCCTGCGCGCGTCCGAGCAGGGGCCGGAGAAAACGTGGCGGCTTCTCAAGGAAGACAAGATCAGCGACGTTCCGTTCCTCAACCGCCTGCTGAGCGGGAGGAGCTGGATCGACGCGCTGAGCGTACAGCTCATGAAGGCCGGCTCGGACATGAAGCCGACGACGTTCCTGGGTGTGATGCTGACTTGCGGCATAATTGGAACCCTGCTCGGCGGCAGGATATCTGGAGTCGCGTCAGCTTTCTTCATGATCGGTGGCTGGCTCGCTCCATTCATGTGGCTGCGGCGGCGGCAGAAGCGGCGCGTTCGCGCGTTTGAGCAGCAGCTTCCCGATGCTATCGACATGCTGGTGAGCGCGATGAAGGCCGGTTACTCGTTCCAGGCGGCCACTCAGTTCATCGGCGAGGAAATGATCGACCCGCTCGGCCCTGAATTCGCGCGCTTCTATGACGAGCAGAGGCTTGGCATGGACGTCCGAACCGCTCTCGTGGGAATGCAGAGCCGGCTCGACAGCCTCGATCTCAAGATGTTCGTCACTGCGGTTCTGATTCAGCGCGAAACGGGCGGCAATCTGAGCGAGGTCCTCTCGAATCTTGCCGACCTGGTGCGCCAGCGCATTGCAATGCGCGGCCAGATCCAGACGCTGATCGCCGAGCCCAAGCTTTCCGCACGCTTTCTTGCGGTGCTGCCAATCATTGTTTTCATGATTCTTTCCGTGATGAACCCGGGCTTCTTCGATCCGATGACGGCAGAGGGGAGCATTGGACGCGTGGTCCTGCTCATTTCGGCAATTTCCGTCATAATCGGCTACATGATCATGATGAAGATCGCGGACGTCGACATATGAGTGGCGCGGTTTTTCTGTTCGCCCTGATCATCATCGCAGTCATCGCTGCGGCCGTTGCGTTCGCGCTGCAGATTCGCGAGCGCTCGCGCCAGGAGATTGTCGATCGGACACACGGCGTTACCTCGAACGCAGACGTGCGGCGGGCCATTCGTCGCGGACTCGGCGCAGACGAAGAGAATTCTCTTCGCGCGCGGATGCTCAAGAAGGCGCCATCGGTCTGGGCGCAGAACGAGACAGTTCAGCAGCGACTCGTCAAGGCAGGCTATGATGGGCCCATTGCACCACTCGTATACTCGATGGTTCGGGTGGTCGCGCTGGTGGTCATTCCGCTTCTCGCGTTCGTCCTGCTCCCCAAAGACTCCTTCCTCAAGATTCTCGTCGGCGTGAGCGCAGCCGGGATGGTGGGCTTGCTCCTTCCCCCCTTCGTTCTGCTTCGCCTCGAATCGCGCCGCCAGGAGCAGATTCGCCGCTCCCTTCCCGACGCTCTCGACCTTCTCGTCGTTTGCGTCGAGGCAGGAATCAGTCTCGACGCCGCAATCCTGCGAGTTGCCAAGGATCTGATGTACGTGCACCCCGAGCTCGCGGGCGAGCTCATGGTCGTGAGCCGAAAGACAAATGCCGGCATGACGCGCGAGGATGCGCTCCGCGGACTCTGGGATCGGACGGGCGTGGACGAAGTTCGCGCCTTGGTAGCAAGTCTGTTGCAGAGCGAAAAATGGGGGTCCAGCTCCGCCCGCGTGCTGCGCGTCTCGTCGGAGACTCTCAGGAGGAAGCGCCGTCAGGCGGCTGAGCGCAAGGCCGCGACGGCACCGCTCAAGATGGTCGTTCCGATGGCCATCTTCATCTTCCCCGCCCTTTTCGTCGTGATCCTTGGACCGGCTGTCATTCAGATTCTGTCCGGCTTCGGTGGCTGATGAGCTTCCGCGGGAGACGTGTATTTAGGCGGTTGAGCGGCCTGCCCCGCTCCGAGCGCGGCGGCGCGATGGTCGAGCTGGCGGTTGTCCTCCCCGTGCTCATCCTGATCGCGATCGGAGTAATGGATTACGGCCGGGTCTATTTTACCTCTGTGGCGGTGTCCAATGCCGCCCGGGCCGGGGCTGAGTGGGGCGCGGCTGATATCGGACATCAGACGCAGTTCACGAACATGGAAAACTTCGCCAGGCTGGACGGGGCGGAGGCCGGCACGATGACCGTTACTGCGACCCGGGTGTGCCGGTGTGGCGCCACCGTGGTTGCCTGCTCCACCAGCTGCGGCGCCTACGGAGTGCCGAGGGTGTTTATCCAGGTAGTCGCAACCAAGCCCGTCACAATGCTGCTCAAGTATCCGGGGCTGCCGGCAACTGTTACAGTATCCCGCACTGCTACGTTTCGACTTCAGTAGTATCTTGGAACAGAAGGTTCATTCGAGGGAGCACCTTATGACTGGAATCTGCGGGTCAGCAAACGCGGTTGGAGCGTCCCGGCGAACCCTCGCTGGTAATCGGCGCGGAGCGATGCTGGTTTTCGTGTCGATCGCCATGGTCACCCTCCTCGGGTTTCTCGCCATGACACTCGATGTCGGCGCGGGCAACAGGCAGCGCCGCATCGCCCAGACAGCGGCTGATGCTGGAGCGATCGGTGGGGGTCGTGAGATCTTCCGCCTCCAGTTTGATTCCGTCAACGCGTCAGCTCTCAATGAAGCGGTCAGAAATGGCTTCGATGCCGCTGACGTGACGGTCCACTACCCTCCTGCGACTGGCCCGTACGCGGGAAACACCATGTACGTCGAAGTGCTGATCAACAAGACGATTCCGACCATCTTCGGGAGCCTGTTCAATACCTCGACCCTCAACATCGCAACCCGTGCAGTTGCGGGAGTTGGCTCCTACAGCCTGACGTGTCTCTATTCGCTCGATCCCGACGATCCGCGAGCTCTCGAAGTTGACAACGGAGGCGAGCTGAACACGAACTGCGGTGTCGTCGTCAATTCTACGCACCCGAACGCTCTCGACGTAAACAGCAGCGGTGAGTTCACGACAGAGGGAAGCTCCATCGCGATCGCCGGCGGGTGGACAGGAAACAAGACCCCGATCCCGGCGCCAAGCACCGGAACCGCAGCCGTTACGAACCCACTGGCGACGCTTGCGATGCCTACTGTAGGTGCGTGTACCCATACTGGACTCCTCACCATCACCAAGGACACGACCCTCAGTCCCGGTGTCTACTGCGGCGGCATCTACGTCGACAACAAGGTGGCGACACTCAGCGCTGGTACCTACATCATGGCGGGCGGTGGCTTCAGGGTTCGCGGCGGGTACGTCTATGGTACTGGTGTGACGATCGTCAATACGATCGACGCGACATCTACGTACGCCTTCGCCCCCATTAATTTCGGCTTTGGATGCAAGACAAAGCTGAGCGCGCCGACCACTGGGTCCTTGGCGGGTGTTCTGATGTTCGGGGATCCGGCGGGTCCGACGGGTGTCGTAAATACCTTCGCGTGCGCCTCTGACGTACCGCCCGAGCTCACTGGAATCCTGTACTTCCCGACGCAGGATTTCCTGTACGATGGAAGCAACAGCGGGACCGAGCTCCAGGGGACTATCATCGCCCAGCATGTCGAGGTCAGCGGAAAGGTGACGATCACTCTCGACACGTCCGGTTCGACCGTGCTGAAGCGTATGTCTCTCGTCGAGTAGCTTCTCGTCTCCATGTCAGGGATGAAGCGCATCAGACGATTTGTCAGGAGCGACGGTGGCAACGGGATGGTCGAATTCGCCATCGTCGCTGGTCTCGTCTTCATCCCGATCGTTTTCGGCATCATCGAGTTTGGCCGGATCGTCTGGGCCAAGAACATGGTCACTGCCGCTGCGCGCGAAGGCGTCCGCTACGCGATTGTGCACGGCTCGGACAGCCCAAGCCCCGCCGATTCTGCCGCTGTGGCGACCTATGTCGCAGGCAGGACCAAACTCAGTCCGATCAGTGTCAGCACCACGTGGAGCGACGCGGGCAAAGACCCGCTCGATTCCGTCACTGTAACTGTTCGATACAACTACACTCCAGTCGTCAAGGTACCCGGACTGCTGACGTCGAAGACGGTTACCGGTGTTTCGAAGCAGCTGGTAGCGTTCTGAGGGCAAAGCGGCAAGAGACCGCTTAATTTCGTTCACATGATTCTGAGACGTCTCTTCGACGAGAAGCTCGCACAGGCCAGCTATCTCGTCGCATGCGATCATGCGCGCGTAGCGCTCGTTGTCGATCCCAACAGGAATATCTCGCAGTACCTCGACGCGGCCGCTGCCGACAAGGTCCGCATCGTCGCCGTCACCGAGACCCACATTCACGCCGATTTCGTGTCGGGATCCCGCGAGCTCGCCGCCGCCACCGGCGCGCAGCTCTATCTCTCCGGGGTTGGCGGCGCCGACTGGCAATACCGATACGCCAATAGCGCGGGCGCCGAGATTCTCACTGACGGATACACTTTCAACGTCGGTGATGTCAGAATCGAAGCGGTGCATACGCCCGGACACACTCCGGAGCACATGACCTTCCTCGTCACCGACACTGCCGTCGGCGATGAGCCGATGGGCGCGCTCACCGGGGATTTCATCTTTGTCGGCGATGTCGGGCGCCCGGACCTTCTGGAGCGCGCGGCAGGATTCGCGGGGACGATGGAGGCTGGTGCGCGACAGCTCTTCAAGTCACTTCGCGAATTCAAGAAACGTCCGGACTATCTCCAGATATGGCCGGGACATGGAGCAGGATCCGCCTGCGGAAAAGCGCTTGGCGCAATGCCCCAATCCACCCTTGGCTATGAGAAACTGTTCAACTGGGCTCTCGCCGAGGACGATGAAGCGCGCTTCGTCAGCGAGGTACTCTCCGGTCAGCCGGAGCCGCCCGCCTACTTCGCGAGGATGAAGCAAGTGAATCGCGACGGGCCCGGTGATGTATCCGTGACGACTCCTCCGCTTCTCGACGCTGCGGCGGTAAGGCGCGCGACAAAGGCGCTGGTCGACACCCGCAGTGCACAGGACTACGCGAACGGTCACATCAGAAATTCCATCAACGTCCCGCGCAACAAGTCGTTCCTGAACTGGGCCGGATCGCTCCTGCCGTACGACAGCGATCTCGTGTTCATCGGTGCATCGTTGGAAGACGATCGCACGTCACTGGCGCGGGACCTTGCACTCATCGGACTCGAGCGGATCGCAGGAGTCTTTCCCGCCGAATCAATAGATGAGCTGGTTGCCGACGGCGACAGTCTGATATCGACGAAGCAGACGAGCATCCGTGATAACCCGGGAAAAAGCGCCACGATTCTCGACGTGAGAAGCCGAACCGAATTCGCCGAAGGCCACATACCGAATGGGGTCAACATTCCGCTCGGCGAGCTTCCTGGGCGGCTGGCGGAAGTTCCGCGTGGCGAGGTCGTCGTGCACTGCCAGGGCGGCTCACGCTCGCTCATTGCGGCGAGCATCCTGCAACAGGCAGGACGTGATGACGTATCCAACCTCGTCGGCGGCTTCGCCGAGTGGGAGCGAAGCGGCCGCCCGGTCGAGCGAGGGAACGGCGCCGGCTGAGCGATGAGTCATCCGCACACGCCTGATCTCTCGCGTGGACGGCGGATGAGCGAAAAGGCTGCGTCGAGACGCGAGCGTCTCGCCGCCC
>DASWQD010000106.1:0-2617 GCA_036398255.1 Gemmatimonadaceae bacterium
CCCCCCCCCCCCCCCCCCCCACTCCTCTAAGGCTCCGGTCCCCGCATCCTGTCGAACGCGCGGGCGATGGTCGGGATGTCGATACTCCGTTCGAGGTACTCCCACACCGCCAGGACCTCCTCCCGGTTCCGGATGGACTCGATCTCGATGTTCGATGCTCCGTGCGTGATCGCGTACTTGGCGCGGTGATACCACTTCTGCGCTTCCTCGGGGTTGGCGAGGAGACGTTCGCGAGCGTGCTGCACGAGGAGCATCTGATCCGCGGGAATGTCATCACTCGATGACGACAGGGTCCGCGCGCCGGAGCGATTCTTCTCCGCCATGCGCTCGACGAGGCGGCGTCGTTTCCGCTCGAGCGTGTCGGTCTCGCGCTTCATCGCGCCGCTCTTGATGAGCATGTGTAATGCGAGCGCGTATTCTGCATTTCCGCTCTCGATCCGCAGGCCGGACCGGTAAACCTGGGTGCCATTCGCGCCGGGCGTTTTCGAGAGACGGCTCCAGATGAGGAAGCCTTTCACGTCGATGGCGACCTCACCGCGGCGGATCATGAAACGTCCGACGGTGCCGAGACGGATGGGCGCGGGATGCTCGACGAGCGCGCCGATGGTACTCAGGTTGACGATGACGATCGGATACGCGGCAAATGTAGCCGGCAGCGGTTCGGAAGCGGTGAACCGTTCTGCCCCCCGGAGCTCTTCGACGTTCATGGGCGAATGGAATTCGAGTTTACGCCTCTTCGACGTAGGGAGTCAGTCTCTCGCGCACGAGCTCGGGGACGGGGATGGGCCTGAACTCGCCGTGCGCGACCGACACGAGCACGTAGTTGCCCGTGGCGACGACCACATCAGGGACCTCGCTCCGCCTGACGACGAAGTTCACCTTGATCGAGCTTCCACCGATCTTCCCGAAGAACGCTTCCACGATGAGAAGCTCGTCGAGTTTGACAGGATGGAAGAAGTCGCATTCCACGTGAACGCGGGGAAGCCAGATGCCGATCTCCTCGAAAAGCGTCTTGTAGGACAACCCGCACGAGCGGAACAGCTCCACCTCCGCCAGCGCGAAGAACCTCAGATAAGCCTGATAATTGATGATCCCGGCGGCATCGATGTCTTCCCACCGCACGTACTCCCGCACCGAAAAACGCATGGGTACATTATGGATCGAGGTCGCTGTTAACCATCCGCCCCCGGCAGTCGTTCAGTCAGCATGAGTCCGGAGGAAATTGTGCTTGGAGAGCTGATCCCGATTGTCGCAATCATTTTTTCGAACATCGCCTTCGTCGTGGTGGCGGTCGTGTGGTGGCGGATCAAGCAGCGCCGCCTCGAGCTCCAGGCGGAGGTTCAGAGCAAGCTCATCGATCGCTTCGGCTCCTCTGCGGAGCTGGTCGAGTTTCTGAAGTCGAGTACGGGACGGGAGTTCGTTCACGGAGTGCAGAAAGGCGCTGCGGGCGCTGCACAGCAGAAGGTTGTCGCAGGGATCCGGAAATCGATCATCCTTTCGTTCTTCGGCATCGGGCTGCTGACAGTCTGGGGAATCACCGGTGCGGAGTGGATCTCGTGGTTCGGAGTCCTGTTTCTCGCGCTCGGTCTCGGATTTCTCACGGCCGCATTCGCGTCGATGCGTCTGAGCCGGACCGATGAATCGTCCACCGATCATGCGGCTTCACAGATCTGATGAGCGCCATGGCTGCACCTTCGCTCGCCGTCCTTGCGGGAACGGGCGGCCGCGCGCCGCAGAGGCCGATGGACGAAGCTAGATTCGAGGCGTTCGACCGCTCGAGCGCTTCGAGTCTCTGGTCGTATCTCCATCGGTTGACGGGCGACGCTTCCGCTGCGGACGACCTGCTGCAGAAGACGTTCATCCGTTTCATCCGCGCAAATCCCGGCTTCACCAGCGAAGAGCACATGCGGCGTTACGCGTACCGTGCTGCCACGTCCGTGGCCATGGATCACTTCCGCGAGACGAAACGGCGGGGAGAGGTGAGCGAGGTGGAGGGGAGCGTGGCGGCGTCGGACGGCGCAGATCTCCGTCACGACATGAGCCGCGTGTTCGAAGAGCTCAAGCCTCGTGAGCGGGCGCTGTTGTGGCTCGCGCACGTGGAGGAGTCCGACCACGAGGAAATCGCCGAGGCGCTCGGATTGAAGGCGAAGAGCATTCGTGTGCTGCTGTTCCGCGCGCGGAAGAGACTCGGCGAGCTGCTGACGAAACGTGGGCTCGGACCGGAGGTGCTGCGATGAGAGAGACCTGCGTTCAGGAACCGCTGGTCCGGCATGCTGCGGTAGAAGATCGATGGACCGAGGCGCTGCGACAGCACGTGGCGAGTTGCGAGGACTGTGCTGCCGCGGCGGCAGCGGCACCGTTCATGACCCGCTTCGCAAAGTTCGACATGCGTCAGCGCGCGCTGCCCGACCCGGCCGTGTTGTGGTTGAAGGCGCAACTCCTTCGCGGCAACGCGGTGGTCGACCGTGCTTCACGCCCGCTCAACATCGCGCAATTCGTCTCGTACGTCGTGATCGCCGCCGGATGGGCAGGGCTGCTCACCTGGAAGTGGAGCGAGTTACAGCAGTGGGTGCTGCACGTCACGCCGGAGAGCATGGTCGGCGCAGCGGCCGGAATG
>DASWQD010000107.1:0-6979 GCA_036398255.1 Gemmatimonadaceae bacterium
GAACGTGCTTCCTTCGCCTAGATGCGATTCCACTGACAGATCGCAGGACATTCCCCGAGCAAGGCTTCTGCTGATCGCGAGTCCAAGGCCAGCACCCGGCGAAGCGACCGCGGCAGTCTGAAGCCGCACGAAAGGATCGAAAATGATCTCAAGATTCCCCGGACTGATGCCGTGGCCGGTATCGGTAACCCTGAGGTATGCATTGTCGGAATCCGTTTCGAGCAGGACTGAGATGCGTCCCCCTGGATCCGTGTACTTCACCGCGTTGCCGAGCAGATTGATCATTATCTGGCGCAGCTTCTCCGCGTCGGCCTGCACGAGTATCGACGAGTCGATGCGGGCCGGCGAGTAATCGAGCTTCTTTTCCTGAAGCTGAGGACTGACCACCGCCTCGCAGATCCGGATTGTCTCTTCGAGTGAGACCTGCTCGATGTGGAACTGCACGACGCCCGCTTCGATTCGGCTGAATTCGAGAACGGCGTTGATCAGTCCCTGCATGTGGCGCTGGCTGGACTGAATCCGGTCGAGCGCTGCTCTTTGCTCTTCGGTGACTGGTCCGTGAATTTCGAGCTGCATCAATTCCGTGTAGCCGCCGATCGCATTGAGGGGCGTTCTCAGTTCGTGGCTCAGGCTCGCGAGAAAATCCGACTTGATCCTGTTCGCGTTCTCGGCCACCATCCGCGCTTCTTTTTCCTTCTCGAAGAGGCGCGCGCGCTCGATCGCGATCGCACATTGTCCGGCGAGCGCCGACGCGAGCTTCGTATCGGCGGGGCAGAAGGTCTGATCCGCGGCGAATGCAACGCCTATTGCACCGATTGCGGTCCCGCCGGCGATCATCGGCGCAATGAGCTGGGCGCGATGACCAGTCTCTGCCAGCAAACCGATCAGGTGCGGATAGTGAAGCTCCCACGCGGCCGGTGATTCCAGTGCGAGCAATTGCGATTTCCTGACCGCATGAGCCAGCGGCGCATCCGCGTCGATGGAAAAGCGCTGCCAATTCTCGAAGACCTGTCCGGGCAGCTCGCTTACGGCGAGGATTTCGAGCTCATCTCCGGAATCAGCTCGGCGGCAGATGATGGTTCCGACCGACTCGGTGAAGGCCCGCTTGGCAGCGGCCATGCTTGCGGTTGTGACCTCGACCAGGGTAGATGCGCGTGACAGCTCCATGCTCAGCTCGAGCAGGAGATCGGCGTGTTCCCTGGCGATGCCGGAATACTCGTTCGCCTCGAACGCCCTCATCTTGACGTTACTGTTGTCGGGCACGGTCCACGATAGACCGCTCCCGGGTCCGGCGCAATATGTTTCCGGGATGACCAGCGACAAGCCACTTAGTGTCGCGCTGATCGGCTACGGTGTTGGCGCTCGTTTCTTTCATGCGCCGTTCGTCGTAACAACGCCGGGCCTCCGGTTAGCCGCGATAGTAACCGGCAATGCGGAACGCTCTGCGCAGGCGCGTAGCGAGCACCCCGATGCCCGCATCGTCAGCAGCGCGGATGAGCTTTTCGCAAATCCTTCCGGCATCGAGCTCGCCGTAATCTCGACCGCGAACCGCACGCACGTTCCATTCGTGCTGAGCGCGCTCGAAGCAGGATTGCATGTGGTGGTCGACAAGCCGATCGCGTCTCGATCCGAAGATGCGCGGCGCTTGATCGACGAAGCGCAGCGCCGAAACCTGATGCTCACCGTCTATCACAACCGGCGGTTCGACGGAGACTTTCTCACGGTGCAGCGACTTCTGCGCGAAGGATCACTCGGTGAAGTGCACAGGTTCGAGTCGCGTTTCGAGCGATGGCGTCGAGTTCCAAAAGATGGCTGGCGCGAGAGCGCGGAACCCGCCGATGCAGGCGGGTTGCTATTCGACCTCGGTTCGCACCTGATCGATCAGGCGCTCGTGCTGTTCGGACCGGTCATCCATGTACACGCGGAGATAAACCGGAGGCGAAAGAATGTCCAAGTGGATGACGATACCTTCGTGGCGCTCACGCATGCGACCGGTGTGAGGTCGCACCTCTGGATGAGTGTGCTGGCTGCGCAGAACGGTCCGCGGTTTCGCGTACTCGCAGAAAGAGCGGCCTACACCAAGTACGGAATGGATGTGCAGGAGGAAGCACTACGAAGGGGCGAGCTCCCGGGGAGCGAATCGTGGGGAATCGAACCCCCCGAACGGTGGGGCACGCTCGGAGTCGCGGACAATCTGCGCACCATCCGCACTGAGCCAGGCGCATATCAGAGATTCTACAGCGGCGTAGTCGAAACGCTCCGCGACGGCAAACCAGCGCCGGTCGATCCGGAAGACGCTGTCGCCGGACTCGAAATCATCGAGGCGGCTCACCGGGCCCAGGCCGCATCCGATGCGAGGACGACCGACTGACGCTAATGCCGCCGGGTTTCCCAGAGCACGTTGACGATCCCCCAGCGTCCGCCCCACTTCACGATGTGCATGTAGTCGATCCACGCGCCGGCATCGACACGGACGCTCGCGGTGTTCTGGAAGATGTCGAGAATGCGAGCGGCTCACCGCATCGCTACGTTTTTTCAGATCACTGCCATGTGAAATCACGTGGCGCGCTGGCGCCATTTGCGATTCCACTCTTTCGCCCCGAGTAGGTGACGCGGAATCCAATAGTCCGCGGAGTGGAGCATGATCCAAAACCGAAGCGCGTTCCGACCGGGTCCACGGGACCGCTGCCCCATCGCTTCCACTGGCCCGATCCGGTCGCGCAGGCAGAACTCGGCGCAAAATCGCCGCTCAGCGAGCAATACTGATACGTGACAGTTCCGCTCGTCGCCAGATTGCCGGCGGCGTCTCTAACCTCGGACCTGAGAACCAGATACGTGCCTACTGGCTCAGTATCCGCCGCAGGTGCAAGTCCTGTCGCAGTTTCCTTGAGGAAGGAGATGGCATAAGACCCCGATGCCGCGAATTGGGCGGCGAGCCGCACGTCATCGGCGCGAGAGTCCGGGCCGACAGGCGACGGTTCGGAACAGGCAGTCACGGCGAGGGCTGAGGCGAGAGCGAAAACCCTATGCGAAAACTGCATTTGTACCTCCAAGCAAAGGGGGAAAAGACTGCCGGCTAATCCGCCCTGTTACTCACGGCTAACCCGACCTATGAGCATGCGTGAAAAGTACTCAAATCCGGACATGACCGCCGATCACATCATCCCTTTGCGGGGTTTGGATTTCTCTTCCGTCGGATACGGATTCTCCTTGAGAAGGCGTGCCAGGTACGCTTCGTTGCGGGCGAAGGTCTTTATGGTGGAGTGGATATCGCCGCGCTTGAACTTTCCGCGGAGCGAATCGGTGGTTTCGCCGGTCGCATCCCCAAGCCAGCTCACGGCCGGAAATTGAGGAACGGTAAATCCGTTCCAGCTCATGAAGTTGAGGATGTTGCCGATGATATGTTCCGCGCCGTCTTCGGCACCGGTGATGACAATTCCTCCAACCTTGTTCGCGAACCGCGATTTGCCGGTTTCGAGCTGCTCATCGTTCAGCTCGTCGAGTCGCTCGATGGCTCGCTGAAGCAGTGATGAGTGAATCCCCCACCAGATAGGCGTTGCGAAGATGATGATGTCCGCCGCGAGCATCTTCTCCAGGATGTCTGGCCAGTCGTCGTCGTCGATTCGCGTTCTCGTGCCGGGCTCGATGGAATAATCGCGGAGGCGGATGATTTCGCTTTCGACATTCTCCTGACGCTTCAACGTCTCGGCGACGACTCCGCAGAGGACCTGCGTATGAGAAAGCACCTGCTTCTTCTTGAGAGTTCCCAGAAGAAAAACCGCTCTCGTTGGCTCAGTCATTTGCGTTTCGATCTCAGGTTGGTCCTGCCGACGGAACAGAAACTAGTGAATCGGGCCGCTCATCGATCTCCGCTCGCCGCACGAGGGGTGTAGTTCACCGAAAAAGCACCGGCGGCAGATGCCGGCTACGCCTCTCGTAGCATTCCCGGCATCACCATTGCGGCGATTTTCACCGGTCATAAAGCGGGAGTGAAACATGTCATATCTCGAGCCGCGCCGACTTCGCGCATTGCTGTTGAGTCTCGTCCTTGCTGCGGCGTGCACTCAGAAAACTCCCGCACCTCCCACCGACAGCGCTCAGGCGCTTCCGACTGGCGCGGGCGAGGCCTCGGATGACATGTCGCCGGCGACTCTCGCCGAAGGCCAGCGGATCTTTCGCTTCGACACGTTCGGTGACGAGCAGTTCTGGACAGATACCGCCCGGATGCACGAGGTCATTCAGAAGTCTGTAAGTCCTGCAACCGCGCTGTCGGTCGGACTGAAAGTCGACGCCGAAGCGATACCCCCTGATGTCGCCGCGGCGATCAAGGCGGGAAAAGTCGATCTGAATGATCCGGCAACTACTGTCACACTGCTGAAGCTCAACGCGGTGGTCGGACTCAAGGGAACCGTTGCGACCGTGAATGGAAAGGATACGCTGACTCGCGTCGGCATTACATGCGCGCTCTGTCACTCAACGGTGGACAACTCTTTCTCCAGAGGGATCGGGCAGAGAAAGGACGGCTGGCCCAATCGTGATCTGAACGTCGGAGCAATCGTCGCATTGTCTCCCGCGATCACTCCCGCTCAAAAGGCCGTCTACAAGTCGTGGGGACCGGGCAAGTACGATCCCCGGTACAACATCGACGGCAAGAGCACCCCTCTCGTGCTGCCACCCGCATACGGACTCGCGTCGGTGAAGAATGAGGTGTACACCGCAGAAGGCCCGATCTCCTACTGGAACGCGTACGTTGCGGTGACACAGATGCACGGGCACGGCAATTTTTCGGATCCTCGACTCGGCATCGACATCCGCCAGGAGCCGGACATGGTTGGGCCAAAGCTGCCCGCGCTGAGGGCCTACCAGCACAGTCTCGCTGCTCCGCGACCGCCGGCCGGCTCATTCGACATGACAGCCGCAACGCGCGGACAGGCGGTGTTCAATGCGAGCTGTGCCTCGTGTCACGTCGGCGGAAGCGGAACCGACAACAACTCAGGCGTGCTTCACGCTGCGAGTGAAACGGGGATGAGCGATGCGTATGCCCTGAGGACCGCGAACAAGAAATACAGGACGACGCCGCTCCGCGGCCTGTGGCAGCACCCGCCGTATTTCCATGATGGAAGCGCCGCGACTCTCGCCGATGTCGTGACGCATTACAACAAGGTGAGGAACTTGAACCTCACGGTAGCGCAGCAGCGTGATCTCGTGGAGTATCTCAAGTCGTTGTAAGCCGCAGGCAGCAGTCACGCGTTCGCGAACACCTCCAACGTCGCACCGTGCACCGAGCGCGACGCGTCGGAACAGAGGTAAAGCGTGGCGTCGGCGATATCGTCCGGAGTGACCCAGCTCGCCGCGTTCGCTTCGCCCATCGCTTTTCGGTTGGCCGGCGTGTCGATGGTGGATGCGATGATGAGGTTGACGTGAATTCCCGCGCCGCGAACTTCCGCCGACAGCGATGACGTCAGCGCGGCGAGGGCCGCTTTCGATGCGGCGTATGCGGAGAGCCGGGCTTCCGGGCTTGCGGCGGCGCGCGAGCTGAGTCCCACGATCCATCCGCCATTTCTCGCGCGGAGCGCCGGCAGCATCGCTCTGTAGCATTGAAATGCGGAAGTGACATTGATCGCCATCATGTTTTCCCAGATCCGCTCCGCATTGTCGTCCTCGACAGCCGCCGCCGCGAACCCGCCGACCAGATGAATCAACGTGTCGGCGGGCTTTCCAAACGAGCTCTCGGCGCGACTCACCATTTCTCTTGCGCCGGCTCCGGTCGTGACGTCAGTCGCGATTGCCGCTACTCGACCGCTCCAGCTATCCTGCGAGAATTCCGAATGCCAGGCGTCGATCGCCGCCTGCCTGGCGTCGACGATCAGCACCGAGGCTCCCGCGTCGAGCCATCGTCTCGAGACTGTGCTTCCAACTCCGCCGGCGCCGCCGGTGATTATCACTATCCGTCCCGTCGCACCCAGTTCCACGCCGCCTCCATCGATTCACGCTACGGGGATATAGCGCGCGACGGCACTCAACAGAAGCTGGCCGCATCTATCTGAGCTTTTCCCGTGTTGTCTTGTAGATGTCCGACAGTCCCTCTCCCCCGGCGCGAACAGAGCCGAAGTGGAGCACCGTACCATCCCAGGAAATCGAAGGCCGCGAGTCGGCAGCGGTCGAGTTCACATTGGGTCCAAGGTTCACCGGGGCTGACCACGTGTCAGATGTGCGAGCACGGGTTGCGGCATAGATATCCGGCCCTCCCAGCGTGCCGGGACGCGTGCTGAAAAAGAAGATCTCGAGCGCGTCACGCCTCACGTTGGGCTGGGCATCTTCGAAAGCGCTGTTCACTCCCGCGACCAGCTCGGCCGCGCCGTACACTCCGCCATGCGAGCGGGTCATGTAGATGTCCTGATCTCCCGATGTGGCGCCAGCAGTCTCCTGAGAAAAACCGCCCGCGCGGCTGCTCGAGAAATAGAGAACGGGACCGGATCCGCTCTCGGGCAGCGGTGACGGGCTCGCTTCATTCCCGGCGCTGTTGGGTCCACCGTTCCAGTCACAACCGAGGTTCTCGGGCTCCTCCGCGGAGCCATCGCTACGGAAGCGCGTCACGTAGATATCCGCGCCGCCGCACGCTGCGCCGCCTGCCCAGCTCGTGCGCTCACTCACGAAATAGAAGCGGTGCCCGTCTCTATCTATTGTAGGGCAGAAGTCGTTCGCCGCAGAGTTGATCGGTGCACCTGCGTTGACCGGCGCGCCCCACGGCTCGTCTTCGCTCGATCGCGTGGAGATCCAGATATCGATTCCGCCGAGGCCCCCTGCGCGGGTGGATGCCATGTAGAATGTCTTCCCGTCGCGCGACACGAGCGGGCATCCATCCAGTGAGGCTGTGTTGAAAGCCGGGTCGGCCGGGGCACCGGCGTTCTCGAGCCTCACCGCCGGGGACCATTGGGAATACTGTGCGGCCCGATTGAGCAACGGTTCGGGGCTACCG
>DASWQD010000108.1:0-3021 GCA_036398255.1 Gemmatimonadaceae bacterium
TCCGCTTCCGGATTCATCAGGATGATGTTGGAAGCTTCGTCGGTGACGAGAATCGGGTCGCTGACGTTCTCCAGCATGACGTTGAGGCGGTCACGCTCCTGGCGTGAGCGGTGCTCGGCCACCCGCGAGCGATTGAACTGCACTTCGAGCTCGGTCAGCGCGCGTTTCAGGTCGGTGATGTCGCGCAGGATCGACACCGTGCCGCTCTCGGCCTGCGCGATATCGATTGGCATGGCGATGACCTCGAACAGGAGGTCGGAGCCATCGTTCGGATCGACCAGGTTGAGCTCGCGGGAAGTGCGTGCCGGCCCGACGATCGCGGCCTGCGTCAGAAAGCTGCTGAACAGCAGGTTGTTGACCTCGATGGCGCGTCGCCGGCCTTCACTGGCATCGCGTGGCGTCAGCAGCAGCTGTTCGGCGCGCTGGTTGGCGAGCACGATGTCGTTGTTGGCATTCGTCAGGATGACCGGGTCGGCGAGCGAGTTGACGATCGACGTCAGCATCTCCTGCTGCCGGCCGGTCTTGGCCAGGCGCTGCTCCATCTCCGCGATGCGGGCGGAGCGGTGCAGCGTGGGCCCGCAGCGCGCGACTACGTCACCTACGAACTGGATGCGCTGATCCGCGGCCGCGCCCTCGAGCAGGAGCAAGCCGCAGGGTGCGTTGCGAATGCCGCCAAAGCAGATGGAGGTGATGGATTCGAAACCGAGCTCGGGAATGTGCTCGATGGGAAAGGTGCGTACCCCGACGGTCTGCACGAGTGTGAGTGCGGTCGTGCCCGGATCGGTGGTTGCGTCGGTCAGCAGCTTGAAGACGTTGTCGGGAATGCCCCAGCTCGTGCCGCGCATGCCTGCTTCCGTAACCAGAAGCAGGACAGCGCGGTCGAAGTCGCCTTCGTCCACGATGCGGTCGAGGACGAGGGAACATCCCTCCTGCAGGTCGTGAACGCGCGCGATGCGCTCGACGAGTTCCGCAACGATTACGTCGACGGAACGTGCTGCTGCTCGCACACTAGCTCAGTTCGTCGAGCCGGCGCTTTAGTTCCGCGTTCTCCGCCCTCACGCGATCCAGCTCCGTGCTCCCCGCGGGCGAAACGCCGCCGAGCATGCCGCCGGGCCGCGCCGCGAAGCCGGTAATACCGATCGCTTCCGCATACCTGAGATACGTTTCCACGGACGCGACCACGATGCGAGCTTCGACCGATACCAAGTCGATACCGACGAGAGAGACTCGCACGTAAGCGTCGATGACGATGCCCTTGTCGAGTACTCGATCGAGTACGTCGATAAGGCTACTACCGGCGGATGCCCTTTCTACTGCCATTGCGGTGTTCTCCTGAACTGAGGGAGGAGCCTATTTCAACTTCTTTTTTTCGAGCGCGTCCAAACGTTGATTCAGCTGATCGAGTTTGCGAGTCAACAGGTCGACATCCGCGGACCCGACTTCCGGTCGCGCGAAGTGCGGATCGGTGCGCCACCAGTTCATGCCGATCTGCTCCGCTTTGTCGATGGAACAGACCAGCAACCGAATCTGGATGGTGAGCAGCTCGACATTCGCGAGATTGACCTTGATGTCGCCCGCGACTACCAGACCCTTGTCCAGTATGCGGTCGAGCACGTCGACCAGTCCTTGCGAACGGTGCGGCCCTAATTCATAGCGATCGGCCACGTTTCACTCTGAGTATCAGATTAGTTTACCGAGGGGGCCCAGATCGATGTTCAGATCTTCCCCTTCCAGCCCAAAATCTTCCTTAAGCTCGTTCAGGCGTTCCTGCAAACGCATGAGCGTGAGTCCAAGCTTCTCGATTTCTTCATCGCTCAAGGTGCCGCCTTCCATGCGGCGCACGGCTTGATGCTCGAGAATTTGACGGAGAAACTCGA
This sequence comes from Gemmatimonadaceae bacterium, assembly GCA_036398255.1. Classification (GTDB taxonomy): domain Bacteria; phylum Gemmatimonadota; class Gemmatimonadetes; order Gemmatimonadales; family Gemmatimonadaceae; genus UBA4720. The sequence goes on from DASWQD010000108.1 coordinate 1,878, forward strand.
TCAACGTGAGAACCAGCTTGGCCAGCCCGCTCTCTACATCCTCCGGCGTAGCATCGATCCGGGAGGGCAGCGCGGGGGCGATTTCCGCCAACTCGGCTGCGAACAACTCCGGATCATCGGCATCGATGCGATCATCGCTCATACGGCAAATGAGTAGGGCGGCCACGGACCGCTGAGCAACAATCGTAACGCGGGAAAAACCGAGCGAAGCCGGCGAGCGCGCTCGCGATATTCGTCGAAATGCTCGCGGGCCACAAGGTGCGAGACCGTCAGTACCGCATGCCGCGTCTGTGCGGTCTCCACCTTTTCTTCTCGCACGATATCGCGCAACAACTCGCGAACCCTGGATGCTACAGTTTCGGAATACGCCCGCCGCTGTTCGGCCAACCTACTGCTCTCGCGCAGGGCCTGCATGTATTCGCGGCCCGTTGCTGGCACCGATTCACGCACGTCCCGGGCCTCATCGGTCGCTTCCGGGTCGATGAGCCGGAGCCCGAACTCGAGACAGCCGGCGAAGCGGCTCAACCGGTCGCGGTAGTCGGCAGCGTGCTCGCTCACGTGGGCGGGCAGCTGGCCGGGATCCTCCAGCCACTGTCCGAAGCGCAGGGGCACGGGCGTAACGTGTTCAGTGACTGCTACTTCCACCACTCGGTTGTGCGCCTGGACCGTCTCGATGCTGACCTCGGGGCGGTCGGTTGTGCTCACCCACAAACCCACGTCACCAACCTCGACAAGCTCGACGGGTGAGCCGTTCAATCCGACCAGATCGCCGGGTGGCCGATGCGCGTGAGGAACGACGCAGTAGGCATAGACTCCCACCTTACTGCGGCATCCGAATCATTCCTGCGCGACCGCGCGCAGTTTCGGTTGCGGCGATTACCAGCTGCACGCCGAGGTAAACCAGATCCACGCCGGCCACGCTGATCGTGATTTCGCCGGTGATCACGGCGCCGCGATCGAGCACACGGTTGACCAGCTCGACGAGATGCAGCTCGTGATCGGCGAAAGGAAAGCCGACGTGCTCGTCACTCATGCTCACCTGTAAAGCGGTACGGTGCCCAGGGTCCGGAGAAGGAGAGGTCCATCCCCACCCCCTTCAGTTGCGCCGTCTGCGCTTCCAGTGCCGCGATGATGTGTGGCTCCT
>DASWQD010000109.1:0-1805 GCA_036398255.1 Gemmatimonadaceae bacterium
ATAGGTCAACACATCACCGTGATGCCAGCACTCGACCTTGTGGTGGCGCACAAGACGGTGCCGGGACAAGTGGATTCGGCGGGCCGCCCGCGAACGGTTCCACATCCGGTATTTCTGGACGTGCTGGCTCTTCTCGTGCGATCTCACTGCGGACAACGCTGTTGAGCTGAAAGTCGCCGACCGGAATCCCGCGATGGTGTGTATCTCTATTTCTTCGCCTTCGCCGGAGCGTCCTTCGCCCTTCTGAAGTAACGCTCGACGGCGCGCTCCCCGATTGCGATTCCCATCGCCTTGCCGACTTCTATTGAAGTGCGATAGTGCACACCCACCAGGAGTCGGGATTCACCGACTTCGTCGATGTACTCCTGCGCCGTCAGAAACCTCCGCGGCAAAATACTGTCGCCCTGTAAAACGATCGGCGGCATGCTCTTGCCGAATTCCTTTGCAATCACGGTCCCTACGGCACCGGCCGACAGACAATGCCCGCACGGATATTCAGGGTGTGGCGGCGTGTTCAAGAGCGGCTCCCACGTTGCGTCCGCGACTGTGGAGTCACTGCCATCCATCGCAGCGCCGCGGATCGCAGTCACCGGGCGCCAGAAGTTGTACGCGTACTTCCCGTCCATCATCGCGATGTAGGAATCTTCCCACGCCATGTCCGCAAGCGCGAGAAACCGCGCATCGTCCTCGAGGCCTCTACCCGGAAGTCCGATCAGCTGTGGCACGACTATCCGCACGTCTCTACTCGCCCAGAATTTTGCGATGTCGGTCTGCTCGTCAGTGCGATCCTTGCTCTTCTTCCCGCCCATCCGGCGAATCTCATTGTAATCCCGCACCCACACTGCCGAACCAAGTGCCGGCGGTGCCGGCGGGCGCAGCTCATCCGGCTTCGTCATGATCCACGGCGTTTCCTTCGAGAAGAGACTTCCGACCCGCCTGAGTGTCGGCACATATACGCCGGGCTTGTCTGCGTCGAAGAAGGGATCCCGCCCCGCTGACTTGGCGTTTGCGCGCGCGGCGAGAATCGCCTCCGCTGCCTTTCGCCCCACTGCTGCACCATTCTCGCGAGCGACGCTGTCCGTCACTCTTGCAAGTGATTTCTTGAGCGCGCCATCGTATGCGGACTTCATGTCAGGGCAGACGCTGACCAGAATCCCGTGCGCTGCCGCAGCAGCCGCTGCTTCCTGCGAGCTTCCCGGCGCCGCGGGAATGATCGCCTTGTAGGGTGTGTATTTCCCGGCAATCGAATTGACCGCCTCGAACATCGCGACGTGAACCATCGTCAGGTCGTCGAGCCGCTCCGACTCCTCGCACTTCTCGGCCTGAGCGCGCCACTGAAGAAGGACGCTGTTGACGACACCTGCCGATGCGTTTCGCGTGAATACGATCGAGCTCAGCATGAGCACAAGAAGCACAGCGCGGCGGTACATGCGACCTCTTTTCTGTGGGGTGGGCTAATCTATAAGGAGTCCGCTGCGGATGCAGTAACTGTTGAGCCCTGGGTTTAGCCCTGGCTAAACTGACGCGTAAGGCTCAGTCGTCAGGTATCTCAATCCAGAATCGACCATCAAAGTTACGACGGTCGCACCCGGTCCGAGTTTCTGCGCGATGCGGATTGCGGCCACGACATTCGCACCGGACGATGTACCGGCGAACAACCCTTCCTCGCGTGCAATCCTGCGCGCCATGTCGATTGCATCCTGCGTGCTTACCGGAATGATCTCGCTGACTTCTTCCGGTCTCCACAAAGGCGGAATGAATCCGATCCCGATTCCCTCGATCTTGTGAGAACCCGACGGACCTCC
>DASWQD010000110.1:0-8818 GCA_036398255.1 Gemmatimonadaceae bacterium
ACTTTCGGTTTCACCCAATGCGCGCGCTCGTTGGTCTTCGGAACTTCCTCGAATGGTGACTTGCTCTGCTCGAGCGGCGCGAGCTTGCGATACATCTCCGCGAGTCCCGCGCCAGTAAATCCTCCGCCGGTGTGACCGACATAGATGAAACGACCCTGATCGTAGTAGCCGAGCAGGAGAGCACCGATGTGTTGTCGTGAATTCCGCGGCTCGGTGAACCCGCCGACGACGAACTCCTGGCGGAATTCGATCTTGAGCTTGATCCACGCGCGGGAGCGATTGCCTGGCTCGTACACGGAGTCGGTCTTCTTCGCGATGATTCCTTCCCAGCCCCGCTTCCTGGCGAGTGAAAGCATCTTCTCGCCGTCGCCTTCGAGCGACTCCGTGATTCGAATGACATTCGAGGTGGACTTCCCGATCTCCTTGAGGAGTCGTGCACGCCGCCTGTGCCAGGGATCGCGAACGAGAATCTCGTCATCGACGAGGAGAACGTCGAAGAGCACCAAGGCAGCCGGCGTCGAGCTGCGATGCCGGGAGATGAGATGTGAATCCTTCACGTGCATTCTGCTCTGAAGCTCCTGAAACCGCCCGGGCTCGCTTCCGATCAGCGCGACAATCTCTCCATCGAGAACGAAAGGCTTTTTCTTTTTTACCGCGAGAGCCTGAAGCGCCTCGGCGACCTCCGGAAACTGCGCCGACTTGTCTTTCCCGTTGCGCGTGATGAGCATCGTGCTGTCGGCGGTGACGAACGCGAGCACGCGGACTCCGTCATACTTGGGCTCGAACGTCCATCCCTCTCCGGGAACGCTGGCGCCGATCGATGCATACATCGGCTCGAGATCTCTGGCGAGCTTGCCAAAGTCACCGGCTGACGACTCACGCTTCGGACGAGCGCGCTTTGTCTCTTTCACGGGCTCACTCCGGTTGCTTTGCCAGACTCTGCTCCTGCCGGTCGCGATCTCTTCCATCGTGCGACCGGTGGTGACCGAGGTCATGTTGTCGGCGACGACATCGTCTGTCGATGCGAAATCATCGCGGTGCTTGATGAAGAGCCACTGCGGCTTTCCGCCCGTCGAGCCGCCCTGATTGTACTTCATGCGGACGAGCACCCATGATCCGCGCATTCGCTCGCCGAAGAATGTCACTTTGAGGTCGCCCTTTGCGTAACCTGCGCGCGCAGCGTCTTCCGAATCTTCGGCGGAATGACCTTCGGCGACGTATGTGCCCTGATCCCACAGCATGACGGTGCCACCGCCGTACTGTCCCTTCGGGATGGTTCCCTCGAACGTGTTGTAATCGATAGGGTGATCCTCGACCTGCATCGCAAGCCGCTTCACTGATGGGTCAGTGCTGGGCCCTTTTGGAACTGCCCAGCTCTTCATCACTCCGTCGAGCTCGAGACGCAGGTCGAAATGGAGATGTGAGGCGGCGTGCTTCTGTATGACGAACCGAAGGCGGCCGGCCTCGGGTGCAGGCGTGTCACCCGACGGCTCGGCCGTCTTCGAGAAGTCGCGCTTCTTTCGATACTCGGCGAGCTTGCTGCGAGCGCTCCCGGCGCGGCGAGATGTTGTCGCCACGGCCGGATGCTACGCTGTCTTGCGCTTGCTCGTGCGGCGAGTGCGCGCCGGAGTGGCGCGCTTGGCCTTTGCGGTTTTCTTCGTGCTTCCCTGCTCGAGACTCGCGCGCAGCTTGGACATGAGATCGAGCACGCCCGTGTCGGGCGCCTCTTCTTCGGGCTCATCGAGCTTGGGTTTCTTACCCTTCATCTTCGCCTTGATGATCTTCATCAGGTTCGACCGGTAATCGTCGGTGTAGCGATTCGGGTCGAACGGTTCAGCGAGATTGCCGATGAGTTGCTCCGCCATTGCGAGCTCCTGCGGTCGCACCTGCTCGCGATCGGGGAACGTGTACTCATCGGCGTCCACGAGCTCGTTCGAGAAGCGCATGATCTCGAGTACGAGCGCATCGCCAACGACTTTGATGCCGGCGAGGTGCTGCGACTGGCGAATGATGATCTTGCCAATACCAACCGCACCCGTAGAGCGAATCGCCTCACGGAGGAGTGCGTACGATTTCTCCGCGTTTTTCGCCGGCACCAGATAGTATGGAGTCTCGAAGTAGCGAGGATCGATCTCCTCTTCCTTCACGAAATCGATGATGTCGATCGTCTTGGATCCTTCGATGGCCGCGGCCTTGAAGTCCTCGTCGGTCATCACGACGTACTTTCCCTTTTCGTACTCGTAGCCCTTGACGATCTCGTTCCACGGAACGGGCTCGCCATCTGCCTGGCATACTCGCTCGTATTTCACGGGCGAGAGATCTTCCTGATGCAGAAGGCGGAAGCTGATGTGATCGGCGCGCACCGCGGTTCTCAGCTCCACCGGAATGTTGACCAGCCCGAATGCGAGTGAGCCCTTCCAGATTGCGGCCATCTGCCCTCCGTCCGTGAGTAAGCTGTGGACTGTGAAAGAAAGCAAAGAGGGTGCCGCTGTGGAAATGCAGATTTGTGATGACGGGGGTAAAAAAAGACCCCGGAGTGGAGGTCTCCGGGGCTTTTCTGGGATGCTGTTTTCTCTTGGCGGGCTCTTGGTCAGGCTTTCGTGACGTCCGCGGCCTGTGGTCCTTTCTGTCCCTGAACCACCTCGAACTCTACCTTGTCACCTTCGGCTAGAGACTTGAATCCCGAGCCGGAGATTGCGCTGAAGTGGACGAAGACATCGGGTCCGCCCTCCCTCGAGATGAACCCGAATCCCTTCGCGTCGTTGAACCACTTCACTGTCCCGGTGATGCGTGCCATAACTCTTTCCTTTCCCCTCTAAGGGGTCTGACTGTAGCCATCGCCGCGTTGCGCGGACGACCATATCGCAATTTTGCGGGCAAGTTTTGTGCAATTGTTTGAGGGAATGTTCCCCGCAACTGCTCAGGCCGCTCCTGCGGCACTGGCGATGTACTTCGCCGTTCGCCCGCAACTGCGACACCGCAAGGTCACATGAGACATGGGAGCTGGCGGGTACTGGGCCGGATCGCGTTCGATGGACCCGGAACAAGACGGACAGCTGAGCGGCACTCCTGACCGGTCGCTGTTGATCAAGTGAAGGACTTGCGCGGGATTGTACGTATTTGGACGAGGCTTACGCATCTGCCCTCCGGCTGCGCGCGTGCTCTCCCTCTTTCACGGGAAGCACTGAACCAACTGTTGGGGCCGCTGTGCGACGACGGCGCACCGGTCAGTCAGTGAGAGCGGCCGCCCTCCTCATGATCGTTGCGCTGTCAGGCGGATGCGGGCCACGCGCCCACATCCCTCTGCGACCCGTTGACTTGCGAGGTGCGCTGCCGGCCACCGATAGTGGCGCCATGCTGGCGCGGAGCCTCGCACCGGTGTTGTACCTCCAGCGTGATGAAAGGTTCCCGCTGTCCCGAGTGGTCGCCGTACTTCATCCCACCAAGCGGATAATTGCGTATCACCTCCTGTGGAGAGACGACGTCAACGGCTCATGGATCCCGTTCACTGTCGCCACCGATCAGGAAATCGTGTGGGTGGGATACGACTCGTCGCACGCGCCGACCGAAGTGTGGACCTACTGGCACGGCACCATCCTGCACACGCCATGGAACAGGTCGCAGGTGGCGATCGACGTGCAGTGGGGAAAGCACGGCTCTCTCCCGCGAGGGCTGGTCGAGAGCACGCTGCCGAGTCCGAAGAAGCTGAACTTCTTCTTCGCTGCCACGCGGTTTCTCGTGCCTGACATGCTGCTGTCGCGAGCGATGAGAGGAGGGCCGGCGACGTTCCCCCACGGCTACAAGCGCTATCGCGATTTCTCGAAGGAGATGACTATAGTGAATCGTCTCGATGCAATCGCGCGAACCGAGGATCCCGACACGATCCTCAGAGCCGTTTTCGGGAAGTACTCGAAAAAACCTCCCTGGCCCCGAGGCATTTGATCGTCAGGTCGCGTAGACGATGTCTCCCTCAGCGTCTATTCCGATTTCCTGAAACATCCCGCAGATGCCGCATTCCTTCGTCACATGCCAGACCTCGCCAAGGGCCTTGCGATGTGATTCGCCGGCGGGTTTGACCTTGATCTTCTTGAAGCTGTATTCCCCGCAGTGATCGCACGCGTGTCCGCGTGCGATTCTCTCTGCTCGCTCCTGCGTGATCTGCGTCAAGTCAGCTTCCAGGCAGCTTCCGAGGCTCAGTTGGCGCCGGCTTGGCTTCCTCGGATCTGCCACCAGGATTTCCTGCACGTGTCACGAGCTCTCTCAGTCCACCGATAGCGCCCATGACGCCGGCCGCTTCTGCCGGGAGGAAAATCGTGGAGTTCTTCCCCTGTGCGAGAGTCGGCAGTGCCTCGAGATATTTCATTCCCAGCAGGTACATGGCGGCCTGACCTTCAGGAAGCGACGACGCAATCTTCTGGATCGCTTCAGCCTCGGCGTTCGCCATGGCAAGTCTCGCCTCGGCGAGACCCTGCGCGCGCAGAATTGCTGCGTCTTTTTCGCCTTCAGCGCGACGAACCTGTGACTCGCGCACGCCTTCTGCCTCGAGAATCGCCGCGCGCTTGCCCGCCTCAGCATTCGTGACCGCAGCACGACGCTCACGCTCGGCACGCATCTGCAGTTCCATGGACTGCTGGATGTCACGCGGCGGCTCGATGGCCTGCAGCTCCACGCGGGTGACGTCGACGCCCCAGCCGATCGACGCTTCCTCGATCACTTCGCGCATCCGCTTGTTGATCACATCACGGCTGCCGAGTGTTGCGTCGAGCTCCATTTCTCCGACGATGTTGCGGAGAGTGGTTCGCGTCAGAGTCTCCAGAGCATATGGAAGATTCTGCACGGAGTACGTCGCCTTCTGCGGATCAGCGACGCGATAGTAGATCACCGCATCGATGTCGATGGTCACGTTGTCCTTCGTGATCACCGGCTGGCTCGGAAAGTTGAGGACCTGCTCTCGGAGATCGATGCGCGCAGTGTGGCCTGACGTGACGCGCTTTACTCCGGAGACATCGGTGTCGAAGTAGCGCACGTCGATTGGCCGCGGCGCCTCGATGAACGGGACCAGGATGTTGAGGCCCGACCGCGCAACGCGATGGAAGCGGCCCAGCCTCTCCACAACCATGACCTCGGCCTGTCCGACGATCTTGAGAGATTTCGACAAGACGAACAGCGCGAGCACCGCTCCGACGCCTAAAGAAATCAGTTCAGTCAGTGGGCTCCTCAACGTGATTCAGCGGGTGAATAATGCAGAAACAAGCGCCGTCCCGGTATTCCGTGACGGCGCTATTGAAGATAGGTGCAGGCTTATCTGTTCGCCGAAGCGGTTATCTGCTGGCCGGCAAGTGCGAAGAGATCGCGCTGTGTCGTGCCTCGCTTCAGAAGGTCGAGTGATCGGCGAAGCTGGGAATCATCGGCAACATCTCTGCGCTTCGCGGTCGAATCGCCGAAGGCAATGCGCGCGATGCTGGATCCGAGAAGCCGGTCGATTTCCGATCCCCCTGCTTCGAACTGTGCCTTGTCCACCTTCACGCCCTGCGCAACGAGACGGTTGTAGAACTCATCGCGCCACGCCTTCGACACGACGAAGTTCGGCTGAACCTTGCCCTTCTGCTCGACGGCGTAGTTGATGAGAGTCGAGCGGACGATCTGCGCCTTTGGAGCGAGAGCCGTGAGAAGCTTCTGCTCTTCTGTCGTCAGCGTATCGGGCTGAACGATGACATCAGGCGTCACCGCTCCACCGCCGTACACGATACGACCCGCGTCGGACTTGAACTTCGGACGCGACTTGCGCACGGAATCGGTCTCCATCGAATCAGGCAGCACTTCGACGAACGATCCATCCGGGAGAAGCTTGCGATCCTTCTGAATCGAGCGGCCGCTTGGCGTATACCATTTGGCTGTCGTCATCTTGAGCGCGTATCCGCCCTCGAGAGGATAGACGGTCTGCACCAGACCCTTTCCAAATGAAGTGGTGCCGAGGATGACGGCGCGATCGTGGTCCTGAAGCGCACCGGCGACAATCTCCGATGCGGACGCAGTGCGTCCATCGGTAAGCACGATGAGTGGAATCTCAGGCGCGATCGGATCGTCGTTCGCGGTGAGAACCTCCTGGAATCCGGCGCGACCGCGAACGCTGGAGATCTCGGTGCCGCGCTTCAGGAAAAGGTTCGCAACCGTTCCTGACTGTTCGAGATATCCGCCGCCGTTTCCGCGAAGGTCGAGCACGATGCCCCGGGCTCCTTCCTTTGCCAGTCGCTTGATGGACGTCTCTAGCTCATCCGTCGCAGTCTCGTTGAACTGCTGAAGCGGGATGTAACCGATTTTGTCCTCGAGCATGATCGCGTACGGAACCGCGGGAATGCGGACGTCGGCGCGCGTGAACTGAATCGGAATCGGCTCGGCGACGCCGGCGCGGAGGAACTTCACCGACACCTTCGTGCCCGGACGCCCCTTCAATACGTCGGATACCTGCGAGGTCGTCCAGCCGCGGGTGTTGGCGGTATCGACCTGGATGATGCGATCGCCTTCGATGACACCCGCCTGCTCGGCCGGTGTGTGCGGGAAGACACGCTGCACGGTGACGAAGCCCTGTACTTCTCCGATCTCCATGCCGACCCCGCCGTACTTTCCGCCTGTCTGGGCGTTGAACGTGGCGAGCTCCTTCGGCGAAAGGAGAACCGAGTACGGATCGTTCAGCTCGTGAACGAGTCCGCGTGCCGCCTTCTCGTAAAGCTGGGCAGCCGCGACGCTGTCGACGAAGCGGTTGGAGACGATGGTGAGAACCTGGTCGAGGAGACGGGCTCCATCGGCCGTCGAGCGTTCCTGTACAACGAAGCCGCCCGCGAGAAGAGGAGCGGCGACGATTCCGGAAAGCAACAGCTTGCGACGATTGGTCATGCGTGGCCTGCGTATAATGGTAGGGCTCCTAGCCTGAAAGTACTAAATACGCCCCGAAACTACGAGAGTTCCTTTGCGAACGAGTACCTGAACGGCTGATTTGACACCGAAAATTCCTCAGACGTTTCGACTTGCGAGCGTGTAATCGACGAGCCAGTCGCGATTGATCTGACGAAACACCGCGCTGCGCACTATTCCTGCCGCAACCAGCATCTCATGTGCCGGTTGCAGCACGCGCTGGAGATGCGAGGGATAGCGCTGTGTCAGCGGAAGCTGCTGTGCGAGCTCGTCGAGCGGCACCCGCCAGGTCACCATCCCCATCTCTCTCGCGACTTCCATCAATCGATAGAGTCTTCGCGCAACAGGGCTCGTGAGAGCCTGATAGAGCGGTGATGAGAGAGTGACAGTGCATCCGGCCTCGATATTTTCCCGCAGAAGAGGGGAGATCGTCACCCGCGCATCGCCCGGCTCGGAAGCAGTCAATACAGGAAAAAGCGTGAACTGCTCGCGGTCGGCCAGCCGGCGGCGCTCGATCGAGACTGAAGTGAGAATCGTGAAGCGCCCATCGAGAGCCGCATCCCGCCGAACCGGGACGTAGACACCCGATGATTCGAGTGTCGTTCTTTCAAGTCGATTGAGCGCAGACCTCAGCTGCTCGTACGTGCGTCCGTCCACCTTTCTTCCGATCGACCGAAGAAAGGAGTGGAGCGTGAAGCTGATTGTCCCGTCGCCGGGGAACCCTTCCTCCCCATATCGATGGAGAATCTCGACATACACATCCTGGTCGAACGTTCCCGGCAGGCGGTCCCCGGGAAAGGGCAGGACCCTCCAGCGCCCGCCCGAGGGCGGCGAATATGTTATGGTCGACTCGTCAGCCGAATCGCTTAGCCGAAAAATCGGGAGCGCCTCGAGATTCCGGTCCAGTTGAATGGCCCGGTTAGCTGAGCGTCGACGGGCAGCGATGGGCATGTGGTGGTGAAACTGTCCCAACGGATGGGACGCGGCAAGGAGAGTGGAAAAACGTGGCCCGTTCATTGATTAGTACAGCACAAACACACTTCAGCGCCCGGAAACGATGACGATCCTGAAATACAGCCTGCTGACAATCCTGATCATCCTCGTGCTAGCGATGGTGCTCGTGGGGATTCTGTCGCTTACGCGAGGCGCGACAGTCCGCACGGTAATCGCGGAGGGCGATCGCGGAGGTCCGCCGCAGGTCAGTGATCCTCTCTTTCCGCGGTCGATCGAGCTCTTCACCGGCACTCACATCGAACCGGGCAACAGGCTGGAAATTCTGTTGAATGGCGAGGGCACATACCCTCCCCTATGGAAGGACATCGCGTCGGCGAAAAAAACGCTGACGGTGCAGATGTACTACTCACAACCGGGTGCCGTCGCTGACACGATGGCGAAATACCTCTCGGAGCGCGCGAGGGCGGGAGTGAGAGTGCTGCTGTTGCTGGATGCGTTCGGCTCGCAGCCTCTCACAAAGGAATGGGCAAAAGGCCTTCGCGACGCGGGCGTCGAGATCGCATGGCTCCGGCCGTTGCGGTGGTACACTCTGCACAAGGCAACCCAACGGTCACACGTGCGGGTGATTGTGGTGGATGGGCGCGTTGGATACACGGGAGGCTTTGGTCTGGCTGATTACTGGCTCGGTGATGGCAGGCACACCGAGCAATGGCGCGAGACCAATATCCGATTCTATGGGCCCACAGTCGCAGCGCTGCAGGCTGCGTTTGCATCAGGCTGGGCGGAAACCACCGGAGAGCTCCTCACCGGCGATCTCTACTTCCCGCCGGTGGCATTCGAGGACAGGGGAAACGTGAATGCCGGGCTGATGCACAGTCTTCCCACCATCGGCAGCACGCCGGCCGAGCGATTCCTCGCTCTCACAATCGCAGGCTCGCGGAAGACGCTCTAT
>DASWQD010000111.1:0-3656 GCA_036398255.1 Gemmatimonadaceae bacterium
ACCAGGGCGCGACGATCCTGATCGTCGGGCACAACAACACCGTCGGCAAGATCGTGGAGAAGCTCGGCGCCGGAAAAATCGGGGACCTCTGTGTCGATGAGTACTCGAACCTCATCATCCTCAGTCTGACGAAGGACGGAGTGTCCAGGCTTCTGCTCGAACATTACGGACTGCCTGACCCGCCGGCCGCGGGAAACTGCCCGCACCTCAAGGACCGATAAAAGCAGAACAACAAGACGAGAGTTCGTCTTGTTGTTAGAACGTAAGCTTGAGTCCCGCTGACAACGCCACATTGTGTGACGTCTTCGCTTCGTAATCGATTCCCGCCGCCTCGTTGACATCGAACTTTCCGATGTAGTCCTTCGCGAAGAGGCGAAGGCCGAGATTCTGCGCGAGCGGCAGATCGACGCCGAGTCCCGCGTTGAACGCGATGTTCGATGCGCTTCGGTTGATGCCCGCGACCTGCACATCGTACTTCATTCCGCCTGCGCCGACCTGCACGAACGGCGTGATGGAGCGCTGACCGCGAACCATCGGGGAGCTGAGCTGAAGACCGGCATCGTACATCCAGACTTCAGTCTTGCCGAACGTGATTCCACCGAGAATTGGAACACCGAACCGGAGATCGGGCTCGGAGTACGCAACGTTGCCGACGACCGACAGCGTCGATCCGAGAGGCAGGTTGCCCTGGATGCCGAACACGGTGCCGCTCGAGTTCGTGAGCGTGGTGCCAAGCGGTCCGTCGACGATATCGCCGAACATCATGTAGCCGGCGTAAGGGGAGATGGACGGCGACGGCGCTGGATCGTTGGCCGGCAGCCGCCGCGTGCGGCGCTGAGCCTCTGCTGAGGTGGCCGAGAGAGCGACCGCAGCGAAAAGGCCAGCAAGGACGAGACTTCTATTCATGACAGGAGCTCCTGAAAGCTGAGTGTTTGGCACTCCCTCAAGCAGGCGAAGGACCCGGTCTTCGCGATGGATCTAAATCATTGTGTGACAGGAGTTTGAGTCGAGCGATCCCGCAGGATCCAGCCGGCCGATGTCATCTCCTGTGGACGGCCTTTTCCCCTCGCGGTGACAGTGTGGTCAGCTCGTAGCTCGTAGCTCGTAGCTATCAAAAAGGCCACCCCCGTCACTCAAGGGGTGGCCGACTCCCGCATTCGGTCGGGAGCCTCAAGGGTTCAAATACGGCAAGTTCCCGCTCTTGACCTCTCGTGAGCCCGCAGCAGCGCCGAGCGCGACCGACAGCGCGAAGGTGATCGCCGTCCCGATGCCTACGATCGGGAGCAGTCCAACGGCTACCATTCCGACGAGGTACGCGCCGATGCCCGCAATAATGGGGGTTGTCGGCTTGTGCGCACCGTCGACGAAGCGAAGCCGGTCGCGAACGAATTTCTTGGCGGCGCTGTATCCAAAAATCGCCACCACTACGGCGATGATGAAAGCAATCGTGCTGAAGATCATTTGATCCCTCCTGATGGATATCAGTACGAGCCACCGTACTGGAAGTTTCGGCCCGAAAGGGTAATCTCAGGCCATGAGCGCTTCCCCTCCCCGCGTGGAGATCGACGCCGACATCCGCGCGTCCTCGACCCTCCCCGCAAAAGTCTACTCTGATCCGGGTTACTTCGCACTCCAGCAGGAGCGCGTGTTCTCTCGGAGCTGGCAATACGCCGCCGATTCGGCCCGCGTAAAAGCCCCCGGTCACGTCCTTCCATTCACGCTTCTCGAGGGATGCCTCGGCGAGCCGCTCGTGATCACGTCGGATGACGAAGCCCATCTCCACTGCCTGTCGAACGTCTGCACACATCGCGGCGCGCTCGTCGTCGAAGGGGAAGGGCATCTCAAGAGCCTCCGATGTCGCTATCACGGGCGCCGGTTCGGACTCGACGGCTCGTTCGTCTCGATGCCCGAGTTCGACGACACTGTCGGCTTCCCGTCGCCTTCCGACAGCCTGCCGAAGCTGCCGCTCGAGAAATGGGGACCGCTCCTGTTCACGTCGCTCGATCCGGCTCAGCCATTCAGCGAGTGGATCAAGCCCGTCAACGATCGCGTCTCGTGGATGCCGCTCGACGAATTCCGGCGCGACCAGAAGACGTCGCGCGATTACCTGATAGGGGCGAACTGGGCGCTCTACTGCGACAATTATCTAGAGGAGTTCCACATCCCGTACGTGCACGCGGGCCTCGCGGAGCAGCTCGACTACAGCTCGTATTACACCGAGATCTTTCCGTCGGGATCGCTTCAGATGGGAATCGCGCGGCCGGGTGAGCCCGTATTCGACCTGCCTTCTGGTCATCCCGACCATGGGAAGCGAGTAGCTGCGTTCTATTTCTGGCTGTTCCCCAACATCATGCTGAATTTCTATCCGTGGGGACTGTCGGTGAACGTCGTGTATCCGCTTGGCCCCGCGCGCACGCGGGTGTCGTTCATCTCATATGTGTGGAACGAATCTCTGCGCGACCAGGGCGTCGGCGGCGACCTGCACAAGGTCGAGATGGAAGACGAGGAAGTCGTGGAATCGGTTCAGCGCGGCGTCAGCTCCCGGCTGTACGATCGCGGGCGGTTCTCGGCGCGGCGCGAAGTTGGCACTCATCATTTCCACCGGCTGCTCGCTGCATCCATGAACGGCGACAAGGACGTATAAGTGGCAACACAAGGAGAGCTGAAAGAAATGAAAGCGACATTTGGGGCGGGCTGCTTCTGGGGCGTCGAGGCAGCGTACCGTCAGATCCCTGGAGTCATCTCCACCGCGGTTGGCTATCTCGGTGGGACACTGGAGAATCCGAGCTACTACGACGTCTGCACCGGACGCACCGGTCACGCCGAAGTCGTCGAGGTCACCTACGATCCGTCGCGACTTACCTACGATGACCTGCTCACGGTGTTCTGGGAGAATCACGATCCCACGACCCTGAATCGGCAGGGCCCTGACATCGGCACGCAGTACCGTTCGGCGATCTTCTATCACGACGAAGCGCAGAAGGAAGCAGCCATTCGCTCGAAGGAAGAGCGCGACCGCGGCGGCAGGTATCGGAGGCCGATCGTGACCGAGATCACGCCGGCGACGGAGTTCTACATGGCGGAGGACTACCATCAGCAGTATCTGGAGAAACGTGGTCTCTCCAGCTGCCACATCGGCTGATGCGTCGCCGCGACTTTCTTCGAGCCGGTGCCCTCACGGGCGCCGCCGCGCTGGTTCCCGATCTGGCGAAAGCGGAGGCGGCGAGCGAAGCCAGGCCATTCACCGCTGAGTTCGAGCTCGAGGAGGCGACGATCGCCGGCCTCCAGCGGGACATGGTGAGCGGAAAGCGAAGCGCGCAGTCGATCACGCGTGACTACCTCGAGCGCATCGAGGACATGGATCGTCGTGGCCCTGCGCTGAGAGCGATCATCGAGACGAATCCCGACGCGATCTCGATCGCGCGCTCGCTCGATGAAGAGCGAAAGTCGCGCGGCCCGCGCGGGCCGCTCCACGGAATTCCGGTTCTGTTGAAGGACAACATCGACACCTCCGACCGCATGACGACAACAGCTGGATCACTTGCGCTCGAAGGCTCGATCCCGCCGCGCGATGCGACGCTCGCGCGAAGACTTCGTGAAGCCGGTGCCATTCTGATTGGAAAAGCGAACATGAGCGAGTGGGCGAACTTCCGCTC
>DASWQD010000112.1:0-4115 GCA_036398255.1 Gemmatimonadaceae bacterium
CATCGACGATCGGCGATTAATTGCGGACTGAGGAGATCGAGGACTCAGGACCGAGGGTGAGTGTTTCCGCGATCTGATGAGCGCGCATCCCGGTTAAGCGGGTCGTGAGAATCGTCTACGCTTGCGGGGACGTGATGTGCCATGGCAAGTAAGATGGATGGCAGCCCCAGGCGCCCATCACCGGAAGCGACCGCGTAGCGTTGTTCGTCGCCACACCGCTACGCAATTCCGCCTCGGTCCGCGGTCCTCAATCTCCTCAGTCCGCAATTAATCGCCGATCGTCGATTGTAGTTGGTCCTGAGGCCGCAAAGTTCTCAGTCCTTAACCCTCGAAGATCCTCAATCCTGGGTCCGAAATCCCCAACACGTTACGGGTTGAACCGACCCACGACGAGAGTCTCGCGCCTTGAGAGGGATTGCCGAAAAGTCTAACTTTGAAGGTTCTCGCCCTTCTTGTGTCTCCTCCCGAAAATCGCGAATGCCGCTGTACGAGTTTCGCTGCCCCACCGGGCACGACTTCGAAAAATTCTATCGCTCCATCAGCTCCGCACCTTCGGAGGAAAAATGTCCCGAGTGCGGGCTCATGGCGGAGCGCGTCATGTCCGCGGCCGGCCTCGTCTTCAAGGGCTCGGGGTTTTACATCACGGACTACGGGAAGGATGGAAAGAAGCAGGAGCAGCAGCAGCAGAAGGCTGCGGCCGATGCAACTGCCGCCAAACCCGCCGATGCGGCGGCTCCCGCGGCGAAAACTGAAGCGAAGCCGGCCGCGACGGAGTCAAAACCAGCGTCCGCCCCGAAGAAAGCTGAATGAGCTCCGCTGAACGAATCCGCGCCCGCCTCGTCGCGGCAGCGCGCGAGCTTGGTGCTGATGAATCGGTAGATCCGATCATCGAGCGCCCCCGTGATCCATCGCTCGGTGACTGGACCACCAATCTCGCGATGACACTTGCCCGACCGTTGAAGAAGCGCCCGGCCGAGATCGCGGGATTGCTGCGCGACCGCATGCAGCTGTCCGAGGCCGGTGTGGAGCGAGTGGACATCGCCGGTCCCGGCTTCATGAACTTCTGGCTCGATCCGGCGCGAATCGTCGAGAGTGTTCGCGACGTGATTCACGCGGGCGAGAGCTTCGGGCGCAGCGACGTGGGGCACGGCGAAGTGGTGAACATCGAATTCGTGTCCGCGAATCCAACCGGCCCATTGCACGTTGGACACGGCAGGCAGGCCGCGCTCGGCGATGCGATTGCGACGCTCCTCGAATGGACGGGGTGGAAGGTGTCGCGAGAGTTCTACTACAACGACGCCGGCGTGCAGATCGAAAATCTCGGTGCGAGCGTGCGGGCATGGATCGAAGCGAAGAAGGGCGCCGAGCTGGCGATTCCGGAAGGCGGCTATCACGGCGAGTACATTCGCGAAATCGCGGAGCGGTACACAGCCGAACGCGACGGGCGATCGACCGATGACGACGTCAGGGAGTTTGCCGTCGCGGCTCTTCGAGCCGAGCAGGACCTCGACCTTCAGGCCTTCGGTGTGAAGTTCGACAAGTATTTCCTGGAATCGTCGCTCTACACCGACGGGCGTGTCGAGCAGACCGTCGAAAAGCTGAACGCAGCCGGCATGACTTACGAGTCGGATGGTGCTCTTTGGCTTCGCACCAGCCAGTTCGGCGACGACAAGGATCGCGTGATGCGAAAGCGCGATGGCACGTATACGTACTTCCTGCCTGACGTCGCGTATCACGTCACCAAATGGGAGCGTGGATTCCACCGCGCGATCGACGTGCAGGGCGCTGATCATCACAGCACCACGACTCGTGTTCGTGCGGGACTGCAGGCGCTGAACATGGGGATCGCCGAAGGCTATCCGGAGTATGTGCTGCACCAGATGGTCACGGTGATGCGAAGCGGCGAAGAGGTGAAGATCTCCAAGCGCGCCGGCAGCTACGTCACCGTGCGCGACCTCATCAACGAAGTGGGTCGCGATGCTGTGCGGTTTTTCTTTCTCATGCGCAAGAGCGATTCGCAGCTCGTTTTCGACATCGACGTCGCGCTCAAGCAGTCCGAGGAGAATCCCGTCTACTACGTGCAGATGGCCCATGCCCGCATGTGCGGAATCTTCCGCGTCGGCGAGATAGATCGCGAAGCATTCTCCGTAGAGGGAATCGATCTCGGCGAGCTCAGGGAGCCGGAGGAGCAGGAGCTGATCAAGGCACTAGCCGATTTCCCCCAGGTCGTTGCCGGGGCGGCGGCGGCGCTCGAGCCGCACCGCATCACCAACTACCTCACCGAGACAGCGAGGCTTGCGCACCTCTGGTACCACAAGCACCACGTGCTCGGCGAGCCGGAGCCCGTAATGCAAGCTCGTCTGGCGCTCGCGCGTGCGACGCAGATCGTGCTTCGCAACGCGCTCCGAATTCTCGGAATCAATGCGCCCGAGCGCATGTAACTTGTCTCACGCAAATCAACCTGAATAGAAAATGTCCGTACTTGTCGTAGGGTCAGTCGCGCTGGACTCCGTGGAAACTCCGTTTGGAAAAGCCGATGATGTGCTCGGCGGCTCCGCGACATTCTTCTCCGCGGCGGCGAGCCTTCTCACTCCTGTTCAGCTGGTTGGTGTCATCGGCACGGACTATCCGATCGAAAAGCTGGAGCCGCTCGCTGCCCGGGGAGTCGATCTCGCAGGACTCGAGCGCGCTGACGGACCGTCGTTCCGATGGCGCGGGCGGTATCGCCACGATCTCAACTCTGCCGAGACGCTGGAAACGCATCTGGGGGTGTTCTCGAGATTCAGCCCGAAGATTCCCGAGCAGTTCCGCAACGCTCCGTTCGTTTTCCTCGGCAACATCGATCCGCGTCTTCAGCTCGACGTGTTGAATCAGGTCGAGCGGCCGCGGCTCGTGGCGTGCGACACTATGAATTTCTGGATCCAGAGTCGCCGTCCCGATTTGATCGAGCTGTTGAAGCAGGTCGACCTGGTTACCCTGAACGATGGAGAAGCCAGGCAGCTGACCGAAAAGGTGAACCTCGTCCAGGCCGCGAAGTGGATCATGGACTGCGGCCCCAAGCACGTGATCATCAAGAAGGGTGAGCACGGCGCTTTCATGTTCAACCGCGACAGCGTTTTCTTCGCGCCGGCGTTTCCACTCGAGAACGTGTTCGATCCCACTGGAGCGGGTGATTCGTTTGCCGGCGGGTTCATCGGCTACCTCGCGCGCACCGGAGATCTCAGTGAGGCGAACATGCGCCGGGCGGTGATGTACGGTTCGGCAATGGGATCGTTTGCGGTCGAGCAGTTCTCGACGGAGAGACTGATGAGCCTCACCCGTTCGGAAATCGACTCCCGCATCCGCGAGTTGCGCCAGCTCGTGGCATTCGAGGAGGAGCTTCCGGCGTGAGTGACGACGCGCTCCACTACCGGAGTGCAGGCGTCGATCTTGGCGCGTCCAGCGACGCTAAATCCCGCATTGCCAGGCTGGTCGCATCGACTCGAACGCCCGCGACGATCGGAGCGTTCGGCGGATTCGGCGGGATGGTGAGAGCGCCGCAGGGGATGCGGTCGCCGGTTCTCGTTTCGAGCGCTGATGGAGTCGGCACGAAGATCAAAGTCGCAATCGAGAGTGACCGCCACGACACGGTCGGTCACGATCTGGTGAATCACTGCGTCAACGACATCCTCGTACAGGGAGCTCTGCCGCTCTTCTTTCTCGACTACGTCGCGTTCGGGAAGCTCGTGCCCTCGGTGCTCGAGGCGATCGTGAGCGGAATCGCCGCCGGTTGCCGCGAGAATGAATGCGCGCTGGTCGGAGGGGAGACGGCGGAGATGCCGGGCCTCTACACGCCCCCAGACTATGATCTCGCGGGATTCATCACCGGATTCGTGGAGGAGGATTCCGTCCTCGGTCCGTCACGCGTCGAGTCCGGCGATGTGCTGATCGGGCTCGAGAGCTCCGGGCTCCATACCAACGGCTACTCGCTCGCGAGAAGGATTGTCGCCGAGCGATTGAAAATTGGATGGGATGATTCATTTCCCGAGCTCGAGGCTTCGGCCGGTGATGTGATGCTGTCGATCCATCGCTCCTACCTCAACGCGCTCAAGCCGGTTCTCGGGAAGATTCACGCA
>DASWQD010000113.1:0-3751 GCA_036398255.1 Gemmatimonadaceae bacterium
TCTGCAGTATCGATACGTAGCGGTCAACGACTCCATCCCAGCCAAACCGGGATGACGTGACCTGTCGAGTGAGCGAGCGCGCTCGATCGAGCGCTTCGGGATCGGAATAGTAGCGCATTATCGCGTCCCGGAAGGCGCCGGCGTCCCGGCTTGGAACGAGATGCCCGTTTTCCCCCTCGGCGACGACGTCGGCAATTCCCTCGATGTTGGACGCGATCGTCGGCAGCCCGCACACTCCTGCCTCAAGCATTACCAGCCCGAATCCTTCCATGTCGTTCGGAACGGGAATGTTCGGCATGATGAAGAGATCAGCGCCCTGATACAGAGTCTCGAGCTCCTCATTGGAAACTGCACCGAGCAGCCTCACACTTTCACCGAGCCGGTATTCTTCGATAGCCGCTGAGATGCGCTCCCTGTCAGGTCCGTCGCCGGCGATGAGATACAGGATATCCTCGGGAAGCAGCGGCATCACATCCGCCACGAACCAGGCCACACCCTTTCGCGGAACGAGCCGCCCGGCGGAGCAAAGGATGAGCTTTGCCGCCTCGCCGTCCGCCAGCTTGCTGCGTGCTGCGTCCCGGTCGGCAGTCGCCGAGAACCTGTCGAGGCGGATCCCCAGAGGTACAACCAGTGATTTTTCCGCGGCCAGCCCGCGTGCCTGGCATGCTTCGCCCGTTGCACGGCTGATGGGCATCACCAGGTCGAGCGCATCGAATGCGCGCTTCACGATCAGCGGATAGGGCCATGTGGGTGTGGTCGCGTCGAGCCCGTTTACGATTGCAGCGGTTACGACGTTGTTCCGTCGCAGCAGACCTGCGAGCGGCACAACGAGCGTCGCAGTGAGCATCGACGAGAAGAGAATCGCGTCGATCTCGCGCGCCCGCGCCATCCGGCGCATCTCCCGAAGTGCCCGCGCCATGAAGAGAGGCGTGCGAAGCCCTCGCTCATTCCACGCGCTTCTCAGCACGAGCGTGCGCAGCTCGACACCCGAATGCCGCGCCAGACTGTCGTGAAGATCGACGGCAACCCGCTGCATTCCGCCGATGTTGTCCATCGGCCGGCCCTCGGGAGGAAGCGAGTGCGAGACGAACAGCAGCCTCACCTATTCGATCTCTCCATAGTACGAGACAATCTGCGCGAGCACCCGGCTCCAGTCGTAATGCTCTGCGCGCGCGCGTGCTTCTCTTCCCATGCGCAAGCGCAATTCGTCGTCTCGCAGAAGCATCTCCACTTTCTCGAGGAACTGATCGGCATTCCGTGGGGTCGCGAGAAATCCGTTCGCGCCGTCTTCGACGAGTGCGTTGCTGCCGGTCGCGTTTGCCACCACGGCGGGCAGTCCTGACGCGAGCGCCTCGAGCGTCACGTTCCCGAACGTCTCCGTCTCGCTTGGAAAAAGGAACACATCGGAGGAGGCGTATGCAGCGGCGAGCGCGGGGCCCGACTGGTGTCCCTCGAAGATCGCCCGCGGCAGCTTCTCCTGGAGCGATTGTCTCTCCGGACCTTCGCCCACGATCACTGCGCGATGATCGATGTGCCGCTCACTCAAGCCATGGAGCACCTTCACGAGCACATCGAGCCCCTTCTCGGCGACGAGTCTGCTGACGAATGTCACGACAGGGACTGAAGAATCGATGCCGCGCGATTCCCGCCATTCGTTCGAGCGCCGTGACGGATTGAAAACGCTCGAATCCACCCCTCGCGGCCAAAGCCGCAGGTTTCCCTCGATCCCGTTAGCTTCGAGGACCTGGGTCATCGACGGCGTCGGGACGTACACCTGAAGGCACTGCCGGTAGAACCACCGAAGGTAGCTCCAGGTTGCGCCCTCGAGAAACCCGATGCGGTAGTAGTCCAGATAGGACGCAAAGTGCGTGTGGTACGAGGCGACGACAGGCTTGCCGGCGAGCCTGGCCGACCTGAGCCCGGCGAGGCCGAGTAGATCCGGGGTGGCGATGTGAAACAGATGCGGCCGGAATTCAGTAAGGGATTCATGCGCGCCACGCCCCAGACCGAGGGAAACGCGGTATTCGGGGCGTCCGGGGGCGCTGATGGAGGGAACCGGAACCAGCGTTCCGGCGTGCTGTAGCGCAGGCTTGCTCACCGTTGGCGCATAGACCTGCACTGTGGCCCCCTGATTCTCCAGGTATCCGACCAGACGGTTCAGAGTGAGGGACACGCCATCAGCTATATGGTTGTAGGCACCGGTGAACAACGCGATGCGCATTCCGCGAATATTCATATAATTAGTCTGTTAACATATCCCCGGCTTTCGCCGGGTGATGCCGCGTGCCCAGGAGACTTTCGAGCCTCGTGAATCCGAGACCGCAGCGCAGAATTCGTTTTGCCGATGCGCCGCCCTCCCCGGTCGAGGGGCAGGGCGAGATCGGCGCGTCACAGAATACAGACATGCTCGCCAAGGCGTACGCGTACAATCGCCCTCAGGAAGTGAAGGCGCTTGGACTGTACCCATACTTCCTGCCCGTCGAGCAGTCAGATGCGACCGAGGTGATGATCGAAGGAAAGCGTAGGGTGATGGTGGGCTCCAACAACTACCTCGGCTTCACCAACGATCCCCGTGTGCTCGAGGCAGCGAGTGCGGCGCTCAGGAAATATGGAAGCGCCTGCACGGGAAGCCGGTTCCTCAACGGCAATACGGACCTGCACGACAAGCTCGAGGTCGAGCTGGCTCGTCTCGTCGGAAAGGATGCCGCGCTCGTCTTCCCCACGGGATACCAGGCGAACCTCGGAGTGATCTCGGCGCTCGCAGGACCCGGCGACGTCCTGCTGATCGACAAGCTGAATCATGCGAGCATGGTCGACGGCGCGACGCTGTCGGGTGCGGAAGTGGTGCGGTTCAGGCATGGCGATCTTGCGCACCTCGAGGCGCGCCTCAATCGCGCCGCCGGCCGGCCGAAGATGGTCATCGTCGACGGCGTGTTCAGCATGGAAGGGGACCTCGCTGACATTCCAAGAATCGCCGATCTGTGCGATGCGCACTCCGCCCGGCTCGTCGTCGACGATGCGCATGGAGTCGGAGTTTTCGGTGAGACCGGTGCCGGTGTGTGCGAGCACTACGCCGCAACGCATCGTGTCGACCTCATCGTCGGAACGTTCAGCAAGTCATTCGCGTCCATTGGCGGATTCGTGGCGGGCGATGATGCAGTGATATCGTACCTGAGGCATACCGCGCGAAGCCTGATCTTCAGCGCATCGATACCGGCTTCGGCATGCGCGACTGTGCTCACGGCAATCGAGATAATGCGACAGGAGCCCGAGAGGCGTGAGCGGCTGTGGCAGAATGCGCGGCGGAGGCAGCGTGAGCTCTCGGGGCGTGGGTTTGATACCTTCGGAAGCGAATCGCCAATCGTTCCGGTGATCGTCGGCGGCACGCTTCGCACCTTCGAGTTCTGGAAACGACTCCTCGATGCAGGCGTGTTCACCAATCCGGTCATTGCACCTGCCGTCCCCGCCACGTCGGGGCGCATCCGAACGTCCTACATGGCTACGCACACGGAGTCGCAGCTCGACTTCGTGCTGGACGCGTTCCAGAAAGTAGGCCGGGAGATGGGCCTGATCTGAGCCGCACCTCCTCAGCGGTGCGCGTCGATCCGGTAAGGTCCAGGCGCGATCAGAAGGATTTCGTCGAGCTCCCGTTCAGACTCTATCGTGACGATCCCAACTGGGTTCCCCCGCTCAGGCGAGATGTCAACGAGCTTATCGACCCGGAGAAGCACCCGTTTCACCAGCACGCCAC
>DASWQD010000114.1:0-6062 GCA_036398255.1 Gemmatimonadaceae bacterium
TCTTGTATTCGATCGAGCCGCTAACAGATTGTCGTGAATCCCGACTCAGGGAAAGACCCAACAACCGCCGTTTCGGCGGACTCGGCGGACTCGGCGGACTCGGCGGTAAAAGTCCCGGGGTTGGCTTGTTCGACGAGCCCACTCTAAAGCCGGAAGACCCTGTTTTGTTAAACAGCGGGAACCCGCAGTGCCGTCGTTCAATCAAAAATGTCCTGAAACCTCTGTGTTCCTCCGTGCACTTCGTGTTAAACCCGAACTCTAAGCTCGCCGCCTGCTCAGTATTCCCGACAGGATCGAGATGACACCCGCGAGGGTGAAGGCTCCCGCCATCCACACCAGAATCTTCATGGTCTCGGGGACTTGGCCGGGCTGAAGGCAGCTCGTCGCCGGGTCTGACGGATCGTAGCGAACCTCTACATGCCTTCCCACAGCAAGCCGCGCCACCTCCGCATCAGCCTCGGCGCGGGTTGCAAAGGAATGCGGAACTCCAAAAATGAAGACGTTGGATTCGTACGGCCTCGAGTTCACTACGTAGCGGTAATGAATATCCGCACGATAGGTGACATTGTATCCGCCGCCGCGAATTCTGCTGCTGTCGAGCACGACGCCCGATCTCACTACTTCGCCGTCTGCGGCTGGCCAGCTCGCACTGGCCTTGATGCGTGAAGTCGTATTCCAGCACCAGACGAGAATTGCCCCGCCCATCGCTGCCGCAACCAGCCCAAGGAGTATTCGTCTCACTCGACTTCAGCCTCTGATGAAAATGTCACGGGGTCCTGCCGGAAAAAACGCATCAATGCGTCGTACAGCTCGGCATGCTTTCGCTTGAGTGCACGCGGCCTCTCGAAGAAAGCCTCTGTGGCGACCGCGAAGAACTCCGTTGGATTCTGCGCTCCGTAAATGTCGAGCACGGCGTCGTATTCATAGGGAATGCTTCGACGGAGCCGCTCGAACTCCGCGCTCATCACACGGGCCCATGACAGGTATTCCGCGCGCGTCTCGAGCTCAGGCGTTCCGTCCGCACTTCGGTTCTCGAAGTCGAGCTGGTGCGCGAACTCGTGCAGGACGACGTTCTCGCCGTCTCCCGGATGCAGTGCACCGTGCCGCGCCGCATCCCACGCGAGTACGAGTGCACCAAGGTTATGCGCTGTGTGGCCCAGCCTGTCCTCAGGACCCTCCTCCCATACTCCGCCACCGAGGTATCGGGTGTCTTCGGCAACATATCCGCTGGGATATACGAGGACCGACGTGAGATTCGGGTAGTAGTCGGTTTCCCGGTGCAGCAGCAGCAAACACGCCTGCGCGGCAATCGTCACCCGTATCTCGTCCGTCAGCTCGAGCCCGCCGCAGCCCTCGAAATGTTTCTCCGCGAGAAATACCTGGATGTGGCCGAGCAGCTCCGCCCTGTCCTCCGGAGACAGCCGGCGGAACATCGAGAAATTCTTCTCGAGGATGAAGAGCCACTCGCCTGGCGCCGGCGTCGCCCGCAGCTTCTCTCTCCGCCGGTTCGTAAAGAGTCCAATCACCATTCTGACAATCTATTCCCCTTTCCTAGCAGTAAGTTCAGGATATGCAGCCAGAACTAGGCATCATAGAAGGCTTCTACGGAAAGCCATGGAGCTGGGAAGCTCGCGCGGAGACAGTGTCGTTTCTCGCACCGTACGGCTATCGCTTCTATCTGTACGCGCCGAAGTTCGACCAGCATCTGCGTCGCAGATGGCAGGAGCCGCATCCGGATGCTCTCGCCGCGAGGTTGAAATCTCTTTGCACGCACTGCCGCGAGACTGGCGTGCGATTCGGCATCGGGCTCACTCCCTTCGAGCTCTACGATCTCGACAGCAACGCACGTTCAGCGCTCGCGGACAAGCTCCAGCTCATCGATGACATCGGAGCGGAAGACCTCGGGATTCTTTTCGACGACATGCGCGGCGATGTGCCGGATCTCGCGAAAAAGCAGATCTCGATCGTCGAGTGGGCAGCAGCGCACACTCGTGCAACTCGAATCATTGTCTGCCCCAGCTACTACTCCGATGACCCGGTTCTCGACCGCGTATTTGGAGACCGGCCGAAGAGCTACCTCGAGGATCTCGGCAGCGGAATCGACGAGAAGATCGAGATGTTCTGGACTGGCGAGGAGGTCATCTCGCGCGAATTCTCTCCCGGACACCTCGACCGCGTCACGGATCAGCTGAAGCGAAAACCTTTTCTCTGGGACAACTATCCCGTGAACGACGGCGGACGGATGTCGCAGTACCTGCACATTCGCGGCTTCACCGGGCGGCCTTCATCCAATGCAGGCCGAATCGCGGCACACGGCATCAACCCCGCGTTGCAGCCCACTCTCAACCGCATTCCGGCAATCACGCTTTCCGACAGCTACAGGCAACGGGAGAGTTACGAATACGGGGAGTCATTCCGCCGGGCGTGCGCCGAAGTGCTGGGGCCCGACCTCGGTGCAAAAGTCAGACAGGATCTCCTCAACCTCCAGGACATCGGGCTCGACCGGCTGGGAGACAAGGAAAAACTCCTGCGTGAGCGGTACGCAGGAGTGAAGCATCCCGGAGCTGAGGAGATTGTCGCGTGGCTCGACGGCGCCTACCGGATCACTGACGAGATCGTTCAGACCGGGTAGCGTCCTCTCCCGAAGACTTGCTTCGCTTCACAGTGCGCGGGGAATGCTGTTCGGCGAGCCAGGAAATGGTGCGGAAACTTCGCACAGTCGCGGGCGCGTCGATGATTTCACTCAGTGAAGGCGGCGGGCCGGCATCGGGAGACTCGTGCCGCAGCCAGTAGATGTGCTTACCTGCGGGCATCAGCTCATCCGAGTCGTGTCTTCGAATCCGGAGAGCTCGGGCAGTTCTGTCGTCTGGAGCTTCAGACAGCAGCACGACGAACGACACGTTGTGCTCACCCGGCTTTGACTCGAAAGGAGCTGCCTTCACTATCTCGCTCAGCTCGGCAGGCGTCCTGATGAAAGTCCAGACGTAATCGAGATCGAGCGACCGCTTGAGGTGCCGCGAGATCTGCGCCTCCAGCGGGCCGATGACTCCAACCGGCGCTGTCTCGAAGATCACTGTATCGCGGCCATGAAACGTATCGACGTTCGAAAAACCGAGCCGCGTGAACAGCGCGCGGATCTTTTCGGTCTCAGCATCCCCGCTGGTGAACGGCAGGCCGCTGATGAAAGCCACGTATTTCTGCATCGCTACGCTTCCCTGGTTCGATTCCTCGCCCACTCCTCGAGCGGAGTCAGAGTAATCGGAATTTTTGTTCTGAGTGACGACGAATCGAATGTCTGATCTTCCGTCTCGCTCAATACTCCCATTTTCATTATGCGACTGATGCCCGGATGCATGGGCTTGATCATCCGCGACATCACCTTCGCAACAGAAAGGGGAATGTGCCCCACCTTCGCTTTCTTACCACTTACCCGCTCAAACGTTTCAACGACTTGTCGAGAAGTCAGGTTCTGGGGCCCGCCGATTTCGACGATTTCCCCGCGGAGAGAGGGAACGCGAAGCGCCCCCACGATCACCTTCGCGACGTCCTCGGCAGCGACAAAGTTGCGCGGGTTTTTTCCCTTGCCGAATAGCATCACGCGCTTCCCTTCAATTACCCCCTTCCCGATCAGGAAATAGGCATGCGTCTCCATGAAGGCGGATGGCCGAACTATCGTGTACGCGATCCCGCTTTCCTTGAGGTGCCTCTCTACTCGCGCCTTGGTACGCCAGAAATCGAGAGGGTGCCTGCTCGAGGCGCCGATGACCGACGTGTATATGATGTGCTCGACACCAGCGGCCTTTGCCGCGTCAATGATTGCGCGGTGGCCCTCGTCGTCGACGAGCTCGCTGGCCTCGCTTCCACGCCCCAGAATCGAATGGGCGGCAAGCACGATCACCCGCGCGCCGCGTATCGCGAACTCCAGCGACTCCGGATCGGTGAGATCGCCCCGCACAGGTTTGGCGCCAAGCGCCTTGAGCTCGTCTGCCCTGGCGATTATACGGGTCATCGCCCGAACTTGTTCGCCAGACGCGAGCAGGCTCCGCACCACCTTCCGGCCGAGGTTGCCGGTTGCTCCGACGACGAGTATCACCTTGTCACCCTTCGCAGGATTCTGACATTGATCCCATTACCCGGGTTGTGGTTGGGGTCTTAACATAACCTGATATCAAATCGACCGAGATTCCACATGCGCTTGTCCGGTTTGTCCCTCGCTCTTTTGCTTCTGCCTGCCGGTGCGTCCGCGCAGGGTGCCTTCGAGCCTCATCGCGCCGATGCCGAGCGACTCATCGCCGCCGCGGTTCGCGACAGCACCGCCTATCACCGGCTCGCCCGTCTGACTGACACATTTGGCGCAAGGCCGAGCGGCTCGCAAAATCTCGAGCGCGCCATCGACTGGATTGTGGCGGAGATGAAAAAAGACGGATTCGACAGGGTGTACACCGAGCCGGTGATGGTCGCTCACTGGGTACGCGGCGCCGAGTCGGCGGTGATGGAGAAGCCGTTTCAGAGGAAGCTCAACATCCTCGGGCTCGGGAAAAGCGTCGGCACGCGGCCGGGAGGGATCTCAGCGCCCGTCCTCGTGGTGAAGGACTTCGCAGACCTGCGGAAGAATGCAGCGAAGGCAAAGGGACGAATCGTCGTCTACGATTTTCCGTTCGACACGACTGTCCATCCCTTTATCGCATACGGGCAGGCTGTTCAGTATCGCGCGTACGGCGCCGATTCCGCAGTGCAGTTCGGGGCTCTCGCGTCGATCTCCCGCTCGGCAACGCCGCGTTCCTTCCAGAGCCCGCATACTGGAGGGCTCTCGTACGCCGACACCATTCGGAAGGTGCCGAAGATTCCCGGAGCGTCGATAACGCCCGAGGATGCGATGATGCTGCACCGGCTTCAGGATCGCGGGGAGACACCGGTGATTCGATTGACCATGGGAGCCAAGACGCTGCCGGATAAGCCATCGCGAAACGTCATCGCGGAAATCAGGGGATCCGAGCGCCCGGACGAGATCGTCGTGCTCGGCGGACACATCGACTCGTGGGATGTCGGAACCGGTGCGATGGATGATGCGGGGGGATGCGTAGCGGCGTGGGAGGCCTTGAGGCTCCTCAGAAAATCGGGGATTCGCCCGAAGCGAACGATTAGAGTCGTGCTGTGGACGAACGAGGAGCTGGGCCTGAGTGGCGCGTTTGCCTATCGCGACAGGCATCGGGGTGAGCTCGCCAGGCACATCGTGGCGATGGAATCCGACAACGGCGTGTTCAAGCCTCGCGGAATCGTTTACTCAGGCTCGGCCGATGGTCTTCCTGTAGCGCGCGACTTCGCTCGCCTGCTCAAGTCGATCGGCGCGGATTCAGCGATTGCCGACGGGCCCGAGGCGGATGTATGGCCGTTGAACACTCTCGGTGTTCCAACGCTGGCGATCAACACAGATCCAACTCAGTACTTCTGGTATCATCACACCGAGGCCGACACGATCGACAAGCTGAATGCGCGCGACCTTCAGCTGTGCGCTGCGATCATGGCTGTTGTGGCTGCGACTTTCGGATCGACTGACGTTGTTTTGCCTCGGGCTCCCGTTAGCCAATAGGGCTCTCTTGCTAGGCGAGAGAAAGGGTCTTGTGAGACCGGTGAGACCGGTGAGAACTACGGGTGGTTTTTTGGATAAAGGCGGGAACGACGGATGATGAAGCCTTCGAAAATCGGCCTTACTTACTCGGATGTCCGGAAATGGTGACCTCACTGGGCAGATTATCGGCGCCGCGATCGAGGTTCACAAAGAGCTGGGCCCGGGTCTCATGGAGTCGACCTACGAGGAGTGTCTCGCGCTCGAACTGTCTCTTCATGGATTGAGATTCGAGCGTCAGGCAACACTTCCGATCAGTTATAAAACCGCAACTGTCCTGAGATCCTACCGCCTCGATTTCGTAGTTGAGAAGAAAGTGATCGTCGAAGTCAAGACAATCGAAAAGATTCTGAAGCTTCACGAGGCTCAACTTCTGACCTATATGAAGCTCTCGCGGATCCCTGTCGGCCTGTTGATCAACTTCAACTCCGTCCCT
>DASWQD010000115.1:0-12759 GCA_036398255.1 Gemmatimonadaceae bacterium
AGCGTATCCGCCCCGAGGATCGTGAGCTCCTCGAGAAAATGTTGCCGGCAATTGCCGTCCTTCGCACGGGCGCCCCGTCGGACATCGAGACCGAAGCGTCCCTGCGGAAGGTCAAGGCACGTCCGGAGTTCAGAAGCACCACACCTGTCCCGCTTCAGCGCCCGCGATGGCTGATCCCGATGCCGGCGCTTGCTGCCGCAGCCCTGCTCGCCGTCGGCCTCGCGAGCTGGATGTCGTACCGCAATCGCCCGAAGGAACAGGCAGTCGCCTCGGCAGAGCCGCGAATGCTCGGCACAGGTGTCGGAGTCCGCGATTCGATGACTCTCTCGGATGGAACGCGCGTCATCATTGGTCCGCTGAGCTCTGTGAAAGTCGCCGCGGGATACGGCGTGACATCACGTGAAGTCGAGATCCGGGGCGATGCATGGTTCGATGTCGTGCACGACGAGAGCAAGCCGTTTACCGTTCATGCGGGCAGTGCTACGATCGTCGATGTCGGCACAAAATTCACGGTCCGGAGTGATGCGCCGAACGGTGTATCTGTTGCCGTCTCCGAAGGATCTGTCTCTCTGCGGCAGGTGAACACTCCACCGCAGCAGGGTGTAATTCTCAAGGCGGGAGACAACGGCATCCTTCAGGGCAGTGGCCAGGTCGTAGCCCGTCGTGGCTCGGTGACCGCCGATGACATGGCCTGGCTCAGGGGAAAGCTCGTTTTCCGCGATGCTCCTATAGGCGAGGTCGTCAACTCAGTGCGCAAATGGTATGGTATCGAGATGAAAGTGGCTGACCGCACGCTCGAGAATCGTCACTTGACCGCGACTTTCGCGGGGGAGACGCCGGAGCGCGTGCTCGAAGTGATTCGCCTCGCCCTCGGAGCTGATATTGAACGCCGCGGCGATACGGCTATCGTTCGCTCGGCAAAAGGAAGTACGCGATCGAGATAATGCGACCAGGTTCACGGCTCGCGACTGTCGCTGTGTGCGCAGTCGTGATTACGTCTCCGGCAGCAACCAGTGTGGCCGGCGCACAATCCAGTTGTGCACCGGCCAGTCGCGCTTCCGGATCCACCATCGAGACAGGTGAGACTCTGTTGAGCCGTCGCGTTTCGCTGCACGGACGCGGCGTTACACTGCGTGACGCACTCGATCGTCTCGCGGCTGCTGCTCGCATCAGGCTTTCGTACTCCGCCGAGCTGCTCGATCTCTCGAGACCGGTGTGTCTCGAGTATTCATCGACACCTGTCGGCCGGGTGCTCGACGATCTTCTCGCCGGTGCTCCTGTTCGTCCCGTCGTGCTCGGCACTGACCAGGTTGTGCTGACACCCGCGGTGGCGCCAGTTGCTGCGATCGAGCCGGGGCCGATCCTCAAGTCTGTGGGAATGCTCGACCGCGTCGTCGTGACTGGCAGCACAGTCGGCGCCTCGCAGCGCTCTCTTCCGGTTGCGCTCGATGTCGTCGGTGGACAGCAGCTTTCGGAGCGCGGAAGCAGCTCGCTTTCCAGCTCGCTCGATGGTGTCGTGCCTGGCCTCTGGCTCTGGGAGCAATCACCGCTCAGTCTTCTTGCCCGCTACGGCAGCATCCGTGGCGCAAGCTCCTTCGGCGTCAGTTATCCCAAGGTGTACGTCGACGGAATCGAGGTCGCCAACTCGCTTCTCGTTACGCATCTCGATCCCGAATCTGTATCGCGCATCGAGGTGATCCGCGGTCCTCAGGGCGCCGCGCTGTACGGGGCTGACGCAATCAGCGGTGTCATGAACATCGTGACGCGTACGGAAGGAATCGAGGGCGGTGCACCGCGTGCCCAGATTCGCAGTGAAGGAGGAGCGTCGTCAAGCGACTACGCCGCCAACAGCGTGCTCGCGCAGAGTCACGCACTTTCACTTCGTGCTGGAACGAACGCGAAATCCGCACGATTCGGAATGACCCTTACGACGCTTGGGGCATTCATTCCTGGTGCGTCAAGCCAGCAGCTCACTGCCAACGGCGGGCTTCGCTTCGTTCGGCCGCGCGGTGTCATCAACGGCACATTCCGCTTCTTCGCGCAGGATGCACGTACTCCAGCAAGCCCGGTTCTCGCCGATCTCGACCTCGGGCCAGTGGATTTCCTGTCGCGACCGGTATTCCTCGATTCGGCTGACAGGCAGTCGGTACGGCAGTTCACAGTTGGAGCGAATGCCACGTTCGCACGTGATGACCGCTGGACACACAGCGCAGTTGCAGGCGTCGATGGTTATACGCTGAGGAGCCCCGGTATTCTCGATGGCGCATTTCCATCCGCGTTCGATTCTGCACTTCGCGCTGCTACGGGAAATGCCATTCGCACCACACTGCGTGCGAGCAGCGTCGGTCAGTTTGGTGATCCTGCATCACGTGCCGCGACGGTGACGCTCGCTGCTGAACATTCCTTCGTGCGCGACGAGACGATGACCAGAAGTCCGTTTGGCCCGCCGGATATGGATGCGCCCGATGGACCGCGGGATTTTGCTGAAACACGGACGAACGCGGGGCTCATCGGTCAGGTCACGGCGAGCTTCCGCGAGTCCTTCTTCCTGAGCGGTGGTCTCCGTGTCGAGCGCAATACTGGACTCGTGACCGGCGTCGGCGAAATCGCGACACTTCCGATGCTCGGTGCCTCCGCCGTTCGCTCATTCGGTGTCGGCACTCTCAAGCTGCGCGCTGCCTACGGAAAGGGCATCCGTCCTCCGCAGACTTCCAGTCGCGCCGGAACATTGATGGGGCTGCGCGCGAACCTTTCACCCGAAGAGCAGTCGGGCATCGAGGCAGGCGCGGATTTCTTCATCGGCAGGTTCGCCTCGCTCCATGCAACTCGCTTCGACCAGCGCGCGTCAGGCCTCATTCAGCCGGTCAGTGTATACAGCGGCGAAAGGACTGACAGCATGCCTCACTACCGCCGCATCGCGTATCAGCTTCAGAACGTCGGGGAGATTACAAACCGCGGATGGGAGCTGTCGGGCAATCTCACAGGCGGACCGTGGTCACTGGGTGCGACGTTCTCACAAGTCGACAGCCGTGTTCGCCGGCTTGCTTCACGCTACACCGGTGATCTTCGTCCCGGTGACAGAATGCTCGAGGTTCCGGCGCACACTTATGGAATGAATGCAGGATACAATCGAGGGCGACTCTCGCTGTCGTGGAGTCTCTCCCGCGCATCTGATTGGATCAACTACGACCGCCTTGCACTCTTGAGCGCGTTCGCCAGCGAGGAGAATGCGATCCAGGGCTTCGTGGGCCCGGAGCTCCGCTCGTACTGGCGCACCTACGACGGTGTGACTCGCCTCGGTGGCAGAATCGGAGTGACGCTCGGGAGAGGAATGTCGTTCACACTGGACGGCGAGAACCTGCTCGACGAGCAGCGGGGAGAACCGGACAACATCACGGTTCTCCCTGGCCGAACACTGAGCGTGGGACTTCGCGTCAGGTTCTGATTATTTCCAGTCGGCGATGAAGAGGTTGGTCTCGCCGGGTTTTACCTCATTCCTGTTCGAAGCCCACACGAGCTTCTTCCCATCGGGACTGAACATCGGAAATCCGTCGAATGCGTTGTCGAACGTCAGCTGCTCGAGATTGCTTCCATCCTTGTCGATCAGGTAGAGGTCGAAGTTTCCGCTTCTTGGATTCTTGTAGTTCGACGAGAACACGATGCGTTTGCCGTCCGGTGTCCACGACGGACCGAAGTTGGCGCCGCCGAGTTTTGTTATCTGACGCTGGCCCGATCCATCCGCATTCATGATGAACAGCTCGACCCTGCTCGGCCGCACGAGGCGTTGCGCCAGTAGATCACGATAGGCCTTGAGCTCGGCCGAGTCAGCCGGATGGTTTGCCCTGTACACTATCTGCTTTCCATCCGGCGACCACCATGCGCCCCCGTCATATCCGGGCGTATTGGTCAGGCGACGCACATCGCTGCCATCAGCGTTCATAGTGTAGATCTCGAGATCGCCATCCTTGAGCGACGTAAAGACAATTCTCTTTCCGTCAGGAGAGAGGACGCCTTCCGCCGTGTATACGTCGTAATGCGTGAGCCGCTTCATGTTGCTGCCGTCGCGATTCACAGTGTAGATGTCGTAGCGATCCAGTGGCCACACATAGCCTCTCGATGGATCCGGCCTCGGAGGACACATCGAGTCGTGCGCTGAGCTCGATGCAAAGAAGAGGCGTTCGTCTCCGGGAAAGAACCAGCCGCACGTAGTCTTGCCTCGTCCATCGGAAATGCGCCGAATCCCGCTGCCATCTACTCGCATTACGTACTGCTGATCGCACGTGCGACCGTCGCGAGTGCTCTGGAGCGTCAGCCACTTTCCGTCGTGACTGAAGTACGCCTCGGCATTCTCTCCGCCAAAGGTGATCTGCCTGATCGTGCTGAAGCGGCTCTCGCCGGCATTTGGCTGTACGGTTCTCGAGGTTGCCGGAGATGATCCGGTAGCGGACCCGCCAATCATGCACGCTGAGGTGAGCAGCGACGCCGCTGCAACGACCGATGAAATTCTCATGGGGTGAAAACTATTATTCTTTCCCTATGTCGAGCCAATCGAATCGAATGGATCTCCGGGGAAAGCGGGCGCTCGTGACCGGTGCATCCCGCGGAATCGGTGCCGCAACCGTGCGTCTCCTTGCCGCATCGGGCGCCCATGTGGTCGTTGGATACAACACACGCCGCGACGATGCCGAGCTCGTCGCGGCCGCGGCAAGGGCGTCGGGTGTTCGCGCTGTTCCCATCGCTGCCGATGTTTCCACCCGGACAGGTTCCGGTCAGCTCGTCGGGAGCACACTCGCGGAGCTTGGCGGCCTCGACATCTTCGTCGGCAATGCCGGCGTGTGGCCCCCGGACGACGTTCCGCTTGCCGAGATGAGCGATGCCCAATGGGAGCGAACTATTCGCCAGAATCTGGATTCAATTTTTTTCACCACGCGCGATGTAGTCCGCGTGATGGAGGATGGAGGATGCATCGTGCTGGTTTCCAGCACTGCCGGACAGCGGGGTGAGTCCTTTCATTCCGATTACGCGGCAACGAAGGGCGCCATCATCTCGTTCACCAAGTCGCTCGCTGTCGAGCTCGGGCCACGCGATATCAATGTCAATTGCGTGGCGCCTGGGTGGGTGGACACCGAAATGGTTCAGGACGCGATTGCAGAATCCGGCAGGGATCGAATCTCTTCCTCGATACCACTGGGAAGGATCGCGACTGCTGACGACATCGCCGGCCCTATTGTCTTCCTCTGTTCTTCGATGTCGCGCCACATCACGGGTGAAGTCCTGAATGTGAACGGGGGAAGCGTTCTCTGCGGCTAGTGCCTGTGCTCCACCATCTCGTCCCCCGACATCTGGTGCTCATCGCCCCAGATGATCTTCGGATCGTCGCTCGCGAAGACGTTGGCGTGAACCATCCAGCCGAAAACTTCCTTCTCGAACCTTCCACCGGCTGCTTCACACTGGGCTGTCGTCGAAACGCCCAGCGGACCGAATAGCGGTCGTCCGCCTCCCCGCTCCGCCCATCTCGACTGCTGTCCTTTTGGCGGGAAGCACCAGTTGATGTGCTTGTGCCATTGCGCAACGGAGAGTGGAACACGGGAATCGAGTTTGTCCGCGGTGGCACCCCTTGGAGCAGTGTACATCGCGCCAATCAGAACGAAGCTGCCTTTCTCGTCCTTCCTGTAGAGTAACGATGTCGGCTTTTCCGGATTGAACCGGAAAGCGTTCGCGATCGCGCGCTTGTAGTTCGTGAAGTGATAGACGCGCTGATCCTTGATCTCCGGCGCGAACTGCCGGTATCCATCATCGACGGCGATTCTGACGTCCCGGTACTTTCCAATTGCTGATCGCAGGTCGGTCACGAGGCGCGCGGCACGCGCCGAGTCGGCAGTATTTGCCGGCCTCCTGGGCGTAATCTCCATGTGCGCCGCCATGGCACTCATGTCCACTGGTGACATCGTCGGCCCATGGTTGTGCTGAGCCAGTGCAGCACCTGGAACAAGCAGCGAAAGCAGGATCGCCTTCTTCATGTGATGTTAGACGCCTGGCGCCCCGATTTGTTCATTCAGCCCACCTGACAGCGGCAGATCCAGAAGCTTCTTCGACGGCTGAGGATCGAGCGTCTGATAAACCGTGATGCGGTCGATCAACGCCGGCTCATTTATCCTTACGGAAAGCAGCGCCCTCTCGGTTTCACGTGTCAACGTCGGGTAAAGGCTCAGGGTGCAATGCGGACTGAAAGTGAACCGCGCCGCCTGAAACGGCAGGCCAGATGTTGCGATGCGGTCGTGGAGGATTCGCAGCGGCCCGTGCGGATCGAGCGGCAGCACGACGATGTCGCTCTGCATGAATCGCATCGGTGGTCCGAACCGAAGCTTCATCGGCGCTGTAGTCGACGTGACGGGCTCGAGCTTCTCCAGCATTTCACGCGCTTGAATCTGAGCCGGAATCGGTCCGACTCCTGAAGATCCGGTAATCGTGACATGTGGCGCCTTGTAGCGTGCCAGTCGCGGATCATACTGCTCGTTGAGCTCGCGGATCAGGCGGCCTGATTCACCGCCAATCTCCGCGATGATGAAGATCCCGTTCAGCTGCACTATCTGCGCGCTACCGACAGCACCGGCATGAGCGTGCCGTTGTTCGACACCGAGAGGCCTGCCCGCAGGAATTTCCTGTCGAGCCAGTTGTTGGGATGCGAATGCTGGTATCGAAACACCTTGATGCCGGTGAGCGTCCCGATCGCAGCACCGGCGAGAACATCACTGGCCCAGTGTTGATTGTTGTAGATGCGCGACACTCCGGTCAGGGTCGCCGCTCCATACATGATCGGTCCGACTATCCAGCGTGAGTCAGGCCACCAGTGGCTCGTCTCCGCCGAGATGATCGAGGCGAAGGCGAATGCGGCAGTCGAGTGGCCGGATGGAAATGATCTGTAGTCGTCGTTTCCAAAACCGCGGAACAGCTTGAAGTTGCGCGTGTTTTCCTTGCTCACATAGGGACGCCCGCGACCAGCGACAATTTTTGCTGATGCCGTGATGATGTTTCCGATCACGATCGATTCCACGGAATGAAGTCCCAGATCTTCGACTCGCCTGTCGCCTGCAGCGAGTCCGATGAAATACAGGCTTCCTCCCGCAATGAGTCCCCCCGGGAACCCCACGACTCGGAAAACAGCAGCGCCCCGGTTGAGCGCCCGGTTCGCCTGGCGCGCCTCATCCTGAAGCTCACGCGTGAACCACCGGTCGGCCGGGGCTGCTGCCGCTGTAGCGACAGTGAATCCGGCTGCCAGCACGGCGTCGCTCGTCGTGAACAGCGGTCGCTTTGTATGAAGTGTATCGGCAGTCTGCGCTTGAGCAGTGCAAGCGAGAAGGCTGACGAGCAGCAGGCATTTGAAGTTCACTTGTGATCCGCAGTTACTTGAGGGTGGTCGCGTGGGAAGTAACTTCATTCATGCTCAATATTGACCTTTCGGGCCGCCGGGCGCTCGTGGCAGGTGTTGCGGATGACGGCGGATTCGGGTTTGCCATCGCGAAGGCTCTTGCCGAAGCCGGTGCATCGGTCTCTGTCGGCACCTGGCCGCCCGCGCTCAACATCTTCAACAACCTGCTCGACCGCGGAAAGATGGATCAGTCAAGGCAGCTGTCGAATGGCAAGATGCTGGAGTTTGAGCGCATCTATCCGCTTGATGCTGCATTCGACACTCTCGCCGACGCGCCTGAAGATCTGCGCAACAACAAGAGATACAAGGAGACCGGCGACTTCTCGATCGACGGATTGGTGCAGCGGATAACTTCGGATTTCGGTGAGAGAAGCCTCGACATCGTCGTTCACTCGCTCGCCAACGGGCCTGAGGTCAAGAAGCCGCTGCTGGAGACGAGCCGCAACGGCTACCTCACGGCAATCGGTGTCAGCGCGTATTCGCTCGTATCCATGGTGAGCCGCCTCGCGCCACTCATGAGAACCGGTGGATCCTTCGTTTCGCTCACGTACATGGCGAGCGAAAGGGTCATTCCCGGCTACGGCGGAGGCATGTCGTCGGCAAAGGCTGCGCTCGAGAGCGACACGCGAACTCTCGCATACGAAGCCGGGCAGAAGTACGGCGTGCGCGTGAACACCATCTCCGCCGGTCCATATGCATCGCGTGCCGCGAGCGCCATCGGAATCATCGAGAGAATGGTGGACTATTGTGCGAAGAATTCGCCGCTCTCCGAGCCTCTCACTGCTGAAGAAGTCGGTCTTGCTGCTGCATTCCTCTGCAGCCCGCTCGCGAGCGGGATCACCGGCACGACTCTCTATGTAGACAAGGGGTATCACTCCATGGGCATGGCTGTCAGCATGCTCGGCGGAAATGAAAACCCTTCCCCCTCGTAAAGTCCTTCTCGCCTTCGCGCTTTTCGTGGGCGTGCAGGGCTGCTTCATCATCAGACGGGATCCGCCACCGGCACCGGTGAGGACTCCGGCGCAGCTGCGCGCGGACAGCATTGCGAAGGCTGATTCCGAAGCCGGGCTCAAGCCCTACAACAAGGTCGTAACGAAGGCTGCGCGCTCGAGCGTCGGTCTTTTCACGACTCACCGCCTTGGCGACACGCTTCTCTTCGAGATTCCACGATGGGAGCTCGGCCGCGACATGCTCCTGGTGGGTCGTTTCGCCAGGGCATCGGGCGGATCGTCGTTCGGTGGCGATGACTTCACCCAGCGAGTGCTTCGATGGGAGCGACAGGGAAATCGCGTGCTCCTGAGAAGCATTACCTACGAGATCACAGCCGATTCCACTCTGCCGGTTTATCACGCCGTTCTGCAGGCGACATATCCGCCTGTCGTTGCGGTATTCAAGGTCGAAGCATACGGGCCCGACAGCTCGACGGTGATCGACGTCACGTCACTCTATACGACGAGCGTCCCCGAGTTCACCGCAGCTCGGGGGTCGTTCGATGACAAGCGCTCGTTCATCGAGCGGGTGAATTCATTTCCGGAGAATGTCGAAGTCGAAGCAACGCAAACGTTCACTCCGGAAAACCCGCCTGAATCGCAGCGCACTGGTCCCATTCCAGCCCAGAGCATTCTCGCTCACTGGAGCATGATCAGGCTGTCTTTCACTCCAATGAAGCCCCGGCTTGCCGACAAGCGGGTGGGGTTCTTCGAGCTTCGTCAGACGGATTTCGGAACACCGCAGCACCGCTCGGTCACGCGCAGCTACATCACGCGCTGGAAGCTGGAGAAGAAGTTTCCTGATTCGGCGGTCTCCGAGCCCGTCAAGCCGATCGTGTACTACATGGATCCGGCAACACCGGTGCAATGGATTCCGTGGATCCGGAAAGGCATCGAAGACTGGCAGCCGGCATTCGAAGCCGCCGGATTCAGGAATGCAATCGTTGCGCGTGATGCGCCGTCAGCGTCACAGGATCCCGCCTGGTCTCCCGATGACATTCGCAACTCGGTAGTGCGCTGGTTGCCCTCCACGACTGAGAATGCATTCGGTCCTCACGTTCATGATCCGCGCAGCGGTGAGATCCTGAATGGCTCAGTGAAGATTCATCACAACGTGATGAATCTCGCGCGCAACTGGTACTTCACCCAGGTGGCACCGCTCGACCCGCGCGCGCAGAGACTTCCCTTTCCCGATTCACTCATGGGCCGGCTCCTTCAGTACGTCGTTGCCCACGAGATCGGTCACGCGCTTGGCTTCCAGCACAATACGAAGGCGAGCTCGACCTATCCGGCGGACAGTGTGAGGAGTCGTTCATGGCTTCGGAAGATGGGACACACGCCGACTTTGATGGACTACGCGCGCTTCAACTACGTCGCGCAGCCGGAAGACGACATCCCGGCGGAAGACCTCTTTCCACGCGTCGGACCGTATGACCTGTTCGCAACGAGATGGGGGTACGCTCCTGTTCGTGGAGCGCGCACGCCCGACGATGAGCGAGCCACACTCGACAGCTGGGCGCGAATGCAGGATTCGATTCCCTGGTATCGCTTCTCCACTTCCGGATCGCGTGACACTGATCCTGGAGACGTGACGGAGGCCATCGGCGACGCTGATCCCGTGAAATCAACGTCGCTCGGCCTCCGGAACATTCGCCGCACGATGAACCTGCTCATGCCGGCAGCGATTCGTCGCGGTGAGGATAACGCCGAGCTGAGCGAGCTCTATGACAAGCTCATCGATCAGTGGGCAACCGAGCTCGAGCATGTCGTGAATCTTGTCGGCGGCTCGGAATCGCGTGAGAAGTACGGCGGTCAGCTCGGTCCGAGATTCACTCCCGTTTCGGCTCAGCGACAGCGCGAGGCAGTCAGCTTTCTCGCACGCAATGCGTTTCAAACTCCGGGATATCTCGTCGATGCCGATCTCGTCCGCCGCATCGAGCCGAATGGATCGGTTCGCCGCATTGGATACGCGCAGGCACGGGTGCTCTCAGCGCTGCTCGACGGCGACCGGCTCGACAGGCTTGCCGAATACGAAGCGCTTGCGCCTTCAGGTCGCCCGGCCTATCCACTCGGCGAAATGCTTGGCGATGTTCGCCGCGCAGTGTGGGGAGAGCTGTCAAGCGGACCGGTTCATGTAGATCCGTTCAGGCGGCTGCTTCAGCGATCATGGCTTGCCCAGGCGGATTCGAAGATCAATCCGTCTCCTGCAATGATCATCATGACTCCAAGTCCGCCACGACCGCGAGCGAGAAGCAGCTCCGGTCCCAACAACGACGTGCGTGCGCTGATGCGTGGCGAGCTGCTCTCACTCGATGCCTCGGTGCAATCAGCGCTGTCGCGTGCATCCGATAGAACGACACGCCTCCATCTTCTCGACGTGCGCGAGGAGATCAAGCGCATCCTCGATCCCGAGAGCTGATCCCTACCGCTTGTCTTCGGGCAGGAGCTTGCGAATGGACTCGAGCTGTTCTTTGGAAACAGGACCGCTCAGAGTCATGGCGTGACCTCTCTTGTCCGTCCATGAAATCGAGTTGATCCTCGCTTCCTTGAGTGCTGCTCGCGGCGCGCTGGATGCAGCGCCAAC
This sequence comes from Gemmatimonadaceae bacterium, assembly GCA_036398255.1. Lineage (GTDB taxonomy): Bacteria > Gemmatimonadota > Gemmatimonadetes > Gemmatimonadales > Gemmatimonadaceae > UBA4720. The sequence continues at coordinate 11,003 of DASWQD010000115.1, forward strand.
ACCAGCTCGTTGTGCTATCGATTTTCTCATTGTCACCGGAGCCGCATCAGTCAGCACTACCTGAATGCCGGGCCACGCCTCGTAGGTCGTCTCGCGCACTGCGGTAGAGCTGTCTGACCGAAGCTCCTTGAGTGCCGGGGCAGACTCCGTGGCTACGCTGGTCACGACAGCGTCGCTGAGTTGTGCGCTGAACCTGCGCTGCGCTGAATCCCGCTCGGCCTTTCCTGCCTTCGTAGAAGCCGCCTCATCGGCAGCAGACCGCGCGAGAGGTGCAGCGACAGCCATCGCCGGTGGTGGTGGAGCCGGTGCTGCGGCATCCGCGGAAGGTGGAGACTCGGCAACTCTTTGCCTGGCCTGATCTTCCCGGCGCTCGCGCGATGGAGTCGACGCAGCTTTCTCCTTCGCCAGATCTCTCGCCGCTTCTGCAGGAGCATTTGCAGTTGGAGCCGTCGGCACTCCGCTTTGTGCGACAGGATTATCGGCTTCCGCTGTTGCGGGAGTGTGAGCGGGCGCGGGCGCAGAAACGGTGAGCACGCTGTCCATCGCCGCCTTTTTCTGATCCCGCATCACGAGCATCGATGCACCTGCCACTATAGCAATCGCGGCCGCGGCGCGAAGCTGCGCGCTTGCGTACCACGGCCTCCGCTTCGCGCGCGCAGCAGGTATCACTCCGCCGGGAACGATATCGAGCGCACTGACGATTCGAGACGATGCAGCGACGAGACCGCGAGCCTCGGCTGCGCTCGCGGAACACTCCGCGCATTCTGCGAGGTGCGCTTCGAGCGCCGTCGCCTCCTCTTGTGAAAGCTCGCCGTCGATCCAGGCGTGAATTGTTCCTTCGTCAGGATGCTGCATTCTTTTCCCTCATTTCGCGCTCCCGCTGTAGTGACTCGTAGGTCTCAACGAGCCGCCGCCGCGCGCGCGAAAGTGTGGTTCCCACCGATCCGGGTGACAGCTCGAGCGCCTCTGCGATCTCGCTGTAGTCGAGCCCTTCTTCCTTCATTAGAAGCGCAAGCCGGTCACGCTCGGCGAGCGCATCGACCGCCTTGCGCGCGAAAGCCGCTTCCTGCGCCTGCTCGAGTGACGTCGGCTCCGTATCTCGCTCACGCTCTCGCTCCTGTTCTGCAAGGAGCGCAAGATGCTGTCGGCGGCGTGCGTCTTTTCTCGCTTCGTCTCTCACCAGGTTTGTCGCCACTGCGAACAGCCACGCCCTTTCGTTGGTGATGTCTTCCTGCCTGAGTGCGCGCACGAACGTCTCCTGCGCTACTTCTTCCGCCCAGTCGCGGTCGCCGAGCCGCCGCGTCAGGTATCTCACCAACGCGGCGTTGTAGGTTCGAAAGAGACGCTCGACGTCGGTCAATGCTTTACCATCCTGATCTTATTCTGGAGAGATCGCTGTCCGACATGGATTCCATCCCGCCCTCTCCGATCTCGATCGACACATTTCTACCTGAAACCAGCACCTTGTCACCGAGTGCGAATACTTCGCGCAGCTCCGGAATCTGTTCCATGATCTTGAAGTAGGCTTCCGAGAACGCCTTTACCTTCACGATTGTTGGCGCCTCTGTCTTGCGCAGCTCCGTCCATCTCTCACCGCGCAATGCGAATACTCTTGTTCCAACGCGGCGTGTGGAGGCTGACGACAAATCTGCTTCATCCGCCGCCTGAAGGTTGGTTGCGGATCTCTGTTTCGCTGCTTCGCGAGCGGCTTCGAACTGTCTCGCAGTCTCGGGTCGGACGGCAGCGGGTGGTGGTGG
>DASWQD010000116.1:0-15248 GCA_036398255.1 Gemmatimonadaceae bacterium
CAGTCCGGCGGGTCTCATCGGAATCGCTCTCGCACACGGATTGATTCTCGCGGTGATGGTGAGCGCGCTCATGCGTGTCTCGGGTCACTTCAACCCAGCCGTGACCATCGGGTTCATCGCTGCGAGGAGAATCGAGGTCGCGATGGCCGGTGTCTACATCCTCGCGCAGCTGATCGGAGCGATCGTCGCAGCCTACGCTCTCAAATCGACGTTTCCGTTTGCGCTGTTCGACGCGACTCGCGGCGGGGGCCAGGCAATCGCGCTCCAGGTGAGCGGGAGCCAGGCCTTCCTGCTCGAGTTCATCGCGACGTTCTTCCTTGTGATAGTCGTGTTTGGCACCGCGGTCGATCCGAAAGCTCCGCGAATTGGCGGGCTTGCAATCGGGTTCGTTGTCGCTGCTGACATTCTCGCGATCGGCCCACTTACAGGCGCATCGATGAATCCCGCCCGCTCATTCGGTCCGGCAGTCGCGAGCGGTTACTTCGAGGCGCAGGTGATTTACTGGGCGGCGCCTATCGCCGGCGCAATTGTCGCGGCGCTTCTCTACGAGTTCCTTTTCCTTCGGCGTGAAATAGAGCCAGTCTCTCACGGAACGCTGCGGCCCGCGGCCACGACTGAAAAACGGCGTCCCTAGGTAGGCGACGCCGCGTAGCTCTCCATCGCGAAGGTCAAGAGGAGGCTCGCAAGAACGATCCCTCCCGCGAGGACGAACGGGATTCCCGCTCCGAGCACGTCCATACCGTAGCCGGCGACGAGCGGAAAAGCTACGCGCGACACGCCGCCGAACGTGTGCTGCACGCCCATGTAGAATCCCCGCTGCTTTTGCGGGACGACGCGTGACAGCATCGCCGTCGTGCAGGGAAACACGAATGCCGTACCCATCGGCATGAGCGTGAGCGCTATCAGCATCGTCGGATATGACCGGATCAGCGCGACACTTGCGAGACCGAGACCGAGAAGCACGATCCCGACTCGTGCAAGGCGCGCCTCGCCGATCCATTCGATCATCCGCCCGAGCACGCCCAGCCTTACGATGACCCCCATGCCTCCGAGGTACATGATGAAGTAGCCGACATTCTGTTCGTTGACGAAGAGCCGCTCGGCGAGAATGAGAGGAAGCAGCGGAGTCGTCCCGTAGAATGCGCCAATTCCTATCGCGTAGATCCAGATGAGTCTCGAGGCCGGGAGATTCGGATGCATGATCACGTCGCGAATCGCTCCGGTGCCGCTCGGCGCTTTTGCATGCATGGCTTCGAACTGCTGGGTGTCGGTGCGCGACTCGCGAAGGAATCGCCATGCGAACACGCTCACCAGAGCGCACAGGATTGCGGATCCCAGGCCGGGCGCCGTGTGCCCGCCGAACCTCACGAGCATCGAGCCGAGCGCGGGCCCTACGACGGCACCGAGGCTCGTCACTGCCGAGAGCCAGCCGAGGGCCTTCGCGCGGTCCTTCTGCTCGCTGATGTCGGCAACATATGCCTGAACAACTCCGATTGTACCGCCACCGAGTCCCTGGATGATGCGTGAGACGAACAGCAGCCAGATGTTGTCGGCGAACGCAAAGATCACGTACGCGACAGCGGAGACGAGAAGACCGACGAGGATTGCGGGACGACGCCCATAGCGGTCAGACATCCATCCCCAGGCCGGAGCGCTGAGCAGCTGCGCAACCGAAAAAGCCGCGACGAGCGCACCGACCATCGCCGCGCTCGCACCGAGCCGCGTGGCGTAGAACGGCAGGAGCGGATAGACAATTATCAGGCCCAGCATGTCCACGAACGCCGTGACCATGAGGACGGCGAGCTTGCTTCTCACGCGTTTCTCCCCGAAATCTCCCTCAATCTAGCCGCCACAATTGGAACGCAACCTGCCCCCCGCGGTATGAGACCGGGTAAAGGAGACATCATGAAAAAGACGATTGCACTGCTGCTCGCTGTGTGTCTTGTCGGCACAGCGTGCGCATCGAAGACGACCACCGGCTCTCTCGACAAGCCGCTGCCGACGACTGTCGTTGTCGACAACCAGGGCGTGCTCGACATGACGATTTACATCCTGCGGGGAGCCCAGCGCATCCGGCTCGGGATCGCCGGTGGATTGACCAAAACCCGCCTGACCATTCCGGCGTCGGTGGTGTACGGCGCAGTCACACTGCGATTCCTCGCAGACCCCATCGGAGGAAGTCGGAATCCTGTTTCTGAAGAGATTGCAATCAGTGAAGGCGACGAAATCGGGCTGCGAATCCCGCCACGCTAGAGCCCGCTACTCGGCGAGAAGTGATTTGTCGATGCCCGAGATCGATGTGAGGCCGCAGAGCGCGAGCTGAAGGTCGATGTCGGCCATGAGAGTTCGCAGCAAATGAGTTACGCCTTCTTCGCCGTGGCTCGCCATCGCGTAGGCGTAGGGACGTCCGAGAAGCACAGCTTTCGCGCCAAGAGCGAGAGCCTTGATCACATCGGCTCCGCGGCGGACTCCGCTGTCGAGGAGCAGCGGAACTGCGCCATCGACTGCCTTGACCATGGAAGGCAATGCGTCGAGGGTGCCGACCGCTCCATCGAGCTGCCTGCCTCCGTGGTTGGAGACGATGATGCCGTCCACTCCATGATCGACTGCTTTTCGCGCGTCATCGGGATGGACGAGCCCTTTCAATAGAATCGGCAGCCTGGTCTCGGAACGGAGCCATGCTACGTCCTGCCAGCCGAAAGCGGGGTTGGTGAACACTCCGAGGAACTGCATTATCGCGGCCCGCGGATCCTCTTCAGGCGGCTTCGCGAGCGAAGCGCGAAACACCGGATCGGTGAGATAGTTCACGATTCCCTTGCCCTCGAGAAAGGGCAGGTATCCGAGCCGAAGATCCTGTTCTCTCCAGCCGAGCACCGCCGTGTCGAGAGTGACGACGATTGCGGTGTAGCCCGAATTCTCGACGCGAGAGACCATGCTGGCGGCGATTTCCCTGCTGCGCGCTGGATACAGCTGAAACCAGCGCGTCGCGTCGCCCATGATCCCGGCGATTTCCTCGATCGAGATCGAAGAGACTGTGCTCAACACGAACGGAACGCCCGCCGCCGCCGCCGCTCGCGCAGGAATGCGCTCGCCTTCGGCGTGCATGATTCCCTGGACACCTATCGGCGCGAGGAGAAATGGTGCGGGAATTTTCCTGCCGAAGATCTCGGTGGATATGTCGCGCGCGCTGACGTCGTTCAGCACCCGCTGCCGCAGCTTCACTCTCTCGAACGCCGCGCGATTTGCGCGCATGGTATCGCCCCCGCCCGCAGCGCCGGCGATGTACCAGAACGCAGTTTCAGGGAGCGCGGTTCTGGCACGCGCTTCCCATTCCTCGAATGAAAACGGGAGGTCGATGCGCTTGCCCTGGACGGCAGAGCCGTAGACTTCGAGCTGAACCTGCTGGCCGATATTTGTCATGGATCTATTTTGCTCGCCGTCTGGAGAATCGCAGTCCGCTCCACTTTTCGTCGATCGCGCACACCTTCGTATCGACTACTCCTGCCGCGAGCCCGAAGTCGCGGATCAGGTTCTCATCCAGATCCGTATCCGCTTTCGCGGATCTCTTCGGCCATGCCACCCACAGCATGCCGCCGTCCTGAGGCATCAGCTTCATCGCCCTGCCGAAATCCTTTTCCAGCCGGCTGAATTTCGTCGCGAAGAGAACTATCACGTCCGCCTTTCCTGCCGCCTTGGTGCGGATCTTCACTCCCCACGGCAGGTCGCCAAGCGTCGCAAGAAATCCGTCGGGTGGATCGAGTAGCGCGAGCGTGCTGCCCTCTTTTATCCCCAGCTTGCCTGGAAGCGGAGTGCCGGAGTATCCAGCAGTCATGGAATCTGCGCCAGATGGTGTTTCATGTGGGCCAGATAGTCGCGGACGAAGTATTCGAGCGTGACCGGCTTGTCGCGGGATACCGTCCGCCACGCTATCTCGTCGAGGTTGTGCCTGGTTCTCTGTAACGACAGGCGATCCGGAGACATTCCCTCGACGATCGCCGCGATGTGGCCGTTGTACGATCGCCACAGCGACAGCAGGTCCATCCAGGGACGGTCATTGTATCGCTGAAGCCTGACCCACGCGTCCTGATCGTAACCGGCAAATACAAGATCGTCGGATGCCTGCGCGCGCACGAAGCGTCCGTGGTTGTTGGAAGCGGAGTCGATGAGGTGTCCGATCACTTCCTTGGGCGACCACTTTCCCGGCGCAGGGCGCGTTGCCGCTTTCTCGTCCGGGATCGCCATTAGCCTGATCGACTCGGAAGCCAGAGTCGCGCGAAAATCGTCGAGAAAGTCCTGCATCGTCAGGGGCCAAGCCGGAGGTACTTCTCCTCGTATCGCTCGATTGAATCGAGGATCACCTGCATCGCAATCTCGCTTTTCTCCCACCCGATGATCTCGGCGCGGCGGCCCTCGAGATCCTTGTAGATGCGGAAGAAATGCTCGACTTCCTTGAGATAGTGCCCGGACAGGTCGGCGATGTCGAAGTACTCGTTGTAGAACGGATCGTTGGCCGGAACGGCGATGATCTTGTCATCCGGCTCACCTCGGTCGAGCATCTTGAGCACGCCAACCGGCCGGCAGTCGATCTGACAACCCGGAAACGTCGGCTCGTTGATGCTGACGATGATGTCGAGCGGGTCGTGATCCTCGTGAAGAGTGCGCGGAATGAATCCGTAGTCGCCGGGATAATGCACCGCCGAAAACAGAACGCGATCGAGACGGAACTGTCCGCTCACCTTGTCGAGCTCGTACTTGTTGCGGCTGCCTTTCGGAATCTCGACTACGGCGGTGACGACTTCGGGTGGCTGAGAGCCTACCGGGAAATCATGCCATGGGTTCACGACGCCATCCGCTGCATCGTGCCCTTGTACGACATCGGCTCTTCCTCGACGCCGAAATTCCCTTCGGCGAGCGACACGACGCGCTCGAGGGCGGACGCGGGAAGATCGTCGAGATCGCTCGACCTGGCGAACTCCGCGAGCTGCTCCTCGTCATAGATGTTCGGGAGCGCGCTGATCACGCGCTCTTCCGCCAGGAGCCACTTCAGCGCAGCCTGGCCGAGCGTCATTCTCTCAGTGAGAAAATCGAGCGTGCGGATTTTTTTCAGGCCGTTGATGAGCCACGATCGCGGGCGGTGCCGGCGATGATCGTTCGCCGCGAACACCGTGTCCTCGGTGTACTTCCCCTCGAGCATTCCCGATGCGTGCGTCACGCGGATGTTGAACACGCAATCGGGCGCGTTCTCCTTTGCTGCGGCTATCATCGAGGATCCGGGCTCCTGCTCCAGAATGTTCCAGATCATCTGGATCGTTCCGATGTCCTTCTCGCGCTCGCATAGCTCCACGGCTTCGTAGAGCCATCCGATGGCCGGGCCGAACGCGGCGCCCCACACGCGGATCTTGCCTTCCCGCTTGAGCGATCTGAGCGTCTCCCAGACCGCCGGATCTCTCACCTGTTCCATCTTGATGTTATGGAGCTGCAGCACGTCGATGTAGTCCGTCTCGAGACGCTCGAGTGACTTGTCTACAGCGAAACGCAGGTAGCTCTCGTCGAAGCGCTGTGGCAGCTCGCCTTGGCCGCGGCGAGCGCGGGCCGCGCTCTCATCGTAGATGTCGTATCCGACCTTCGTGCCGTAGACAACTTCACTCCGCCTTCCGGCAAAAGCCGTGGCGAGCTGCCTCTCGCTTCTTCCGTTGCCGTAGCTGTCCGCAGCATCGAAGAAGTTGATGCCGTATTCGTCTCGGGCCTGGCGAAGCATCGCCACCGCCTGGTCGTCTGTCTTTTCGCCCCACCACCCGGTGGCTACGGTCCAGGTCCCGAATCCGATTTCGCTGACGCTGACGTCGGTACCCGGAAATGTCCGATACTTCATTTTGCTCTTTCTCCTTATCAGCGGAGAAAGTTATCGCCCACGATGCGGCAGTGACAAAGGCTCGAGGATCACCGGGAACCTGCGCTTCATCGATCCGCCCTCAGCTTCGCCGCCGCCTCGACGGCAAAGTAGGTCAGAATGAAATCAGCACCGGCGCGGCGAATACCCACGAGGGATTCCATCATCACACGCTCCCGTTCGATCCAGCCCCGCTCGGCGGCAGCGCAGATCATCGAATACTCACCGCTGACCTGGTAGGCTGCGACCGGATAACCCGTAGCCTGCTTCACCCGCGTGATTACATCCAGGTAAGGGCCGGCGGGTTTCACCATCACTGCATCCGCACCCTCCTCGATATCAGCCATCACCTCGCGGATGGCCTCATCCGCGTTTCCGGAATCCATCTGATATCCCTTCCTGTCTCCCGACTGAGGGGCTGACTCAGCGGCATCCCGGAACGGACCGTAGTACCCCGACGCGTACTTCGCGGCGTAGCTGAGGATCGGAGTGTGCGAGTATCCACGCGAGTCGAGCGCCGATCGAATCGCTCCAACGCGCCCATCCATCATGTCGCTTGGCGCGATCATGTCCGCCCCTGCATCAGCGTGCGAGACCGCGGCGCGGGACAGCAGCTCGAGCGTCGCATCGTTCACCACGACACCGTTTTCGAGAATTCCGCAGTGGCCGTGACTGGTGTACTCGCACATGCAGACATCGGTAATGACGACGAGCTGCGGCACCTCCTTCTTGAGCAGCCGCACTGCTTTCTGCACCGCGCCTTCTTCGGCCCACGCTTCACTCCCCGTTTCGTCCTTGCGATCCGGGATTCCGAAGAGGATCACTCCGCCAACGCCAGCTTCTGCTGCACCGTTCGCGTCACGCACGAGCTCATCCGGTGACGTCTGCGCAACGCCGGGCATGGAATCGATCGGGCGTCGAAGACCTGAGCCGCTGCGCACGAAGAGCGGCAGTACGAGCTGTGATGGAACGAGCGTCGTCTCCCGCACAAGCCGGCGGAGCGGCTCACTCTGCCGGAGACGGCGGCCACGATATACAGGAAAGGATGGCATTCTATTCCGGCTGGGGAGAAATCATCTGCCCCGAGCTGCGAAGCTCCACGAGCAGACTGGAGGCTCCGCGGGTACGCAGGTCAGCGGCGAGCGCGCGACCGGATTGCTCCGGCGATTCAGGATCCACCGGCATCGACCCGCGCACAATATCCTTCCCGCGCACATCGCTCACGAAGCCGTGGAGCATCAGTGAGCCGTCGCCCGCGTTCACGGCGAGCGCGCCAATCGGAACCTGACATCCGCCCTCGAGCGCCGCGAGGAATGACCGCTCGGCCCGCACCTCGATGCTCGTCGGCTCGTGATTCAGAGGCGCGAGAAAATTTTTCATCTCCAGATCATCATCGCGAATCTCCACCGCGATCGCTCCCTGCCCTGCGGCCGGCAGCCACTCAGGCGGCTCGAGGTACTGCCTGATGTGCTGCCGCGCGTCGAGACGAATGAGGCCGGCGGCTGCAAGTATCGCGGCGTGCACCATTCCGGTGTCGACTTTCTTGAGCCGCGTCGGAACGTTGCCCCTCAGCTCGGCAACCTCGAGGTCGGGGCGAAGCGCGAGAAGCTGCGCGCGACGTCTGAGGCTCGACGTGCCCACTCGAGACCCCGCCGGCAGCGATGCGAGATCCTCCGCCTCGGTCACGGCATTCACCACGAGCACGTCGCGCGGATCCTCTCTCTCGAGAACCGCGCCTATCGCGAGCCCCTCCGGAAGCTCGGTTGGGAGATCCTTCAGCGAGTGCACGCAGCAATCCACCTTGTTCTTCTCGAGCGCGACCTCGAGCTCTCGTGTGAACAATCCCTTCGCGCCGATCTCGCTCAGCGGCTCGTCGAGCTTTCTGTCTCCGGTTGTCTTGAAAGTCACGACTTCGCACTCGAGGCCCTGCGACTCGAGCGCAGTCGCCACCATTCTCGCCTGGCGAATCGCAAGCTCAGACGATCTCGTTGCAATCCTGACGACACCGTCCTTCAAGTGAACGCTCGCTCGACCGCGGCAATCAATCCGTCGGTCGTCGACTCTTCCGCTTCTCCGAGAAGCTCGATGCCCGCCGCGGTGACTGCTTCGCTCGTCTGAGGCCCGATCGTGATCGCCGGAGCCCTCGTAGTCGCCTCGCCGCCGACAAGCGCAACGTACGACCTGACTGCCGACGCCGACGTGAACGTCACAGCGCTCACGGTTCCGCTTTCAAGTGCGCGTCTCAGCCGCGATGCGCCCGTCCCATCCTGGATCGAGCGATAGGCGTGGATGACATTCACTGTCGCACCGAGCGCAGTGAGACCATCCGGCAACACCTCCCGCGCGCCTTCGGCCGTGACGTACAGAATGTTCGAGCCCGTCACATCATCACGCTCGCCGAGTTTCTCGAGCAGTCCTTCGGCCACGAATCTTTCCGGAAGCACGTCGACGGCTATTCCGCGTTCCAGCAACGCGCCCGCAGTTGCCGGCCCGACGGCCGCGACCGCCAGTCCTGCGAGAGCGCGCGCATCACGGCCGCCGCCCAGCAGCTGCTCCCAGAAGATCGAAACGGCGTTCTGGCTCGTGAAGATCAGCCAGCCGTAATCGTCGAGGCGGCCGATCTGTTCCCGCAGCGGAGCGAGATCCAGACGTGCCGTACGAGTCGCCGGCATCTCGATCACGTCAGCCCCCAGCTCGGCGAGACGTTCTGTGAGAACGGTCGATTGCTGCGCAGCACGCGTCACGACGATACGCCGTCCAAAAAGCGGACGATTCTCGAACCAGCTGATCTCGTCGCGAAGGATGACCGGCCAGCCGATGACCGTGATCACGGGTGCCGTGATCCCGCGCTCGCGTGCGCGCTCGGCGATCGTCGAAATCGTCGCAGTCACGGTCTGCTGTTTCGACAGGGTTCCCCATTGAATCGCAGCGGCCGGCATCTCTTCAGGCAGTCCGCCTTCCATCAGCGCTGCCGCAATCGCCGGCAGGGTCTTCACACCCATGTACAGGACAATCGTGCCGCCGGCTTTTGCGAGCGCCTTCCAGTCCGTCTGGGTTGCAGCCTTTCCCGGGTCTTCATGTCCGGTGACGAACGTCACCGACGCAGCGAGCCCCCGGTGAGTGACGGGAATTCCAGCGTACGCAGCGGCCGCAATTCCCGCAGTGACCCCCGGCACGACCTCGAAAGCCACAGCGGCATCGTTGAGTGCCTGAGCTTCCTCGCTTCCTCGGCCGAACACAAACGGGTCGCCGCCTTTCAGCCTCACGACTCGCTTGCCCTCTCGCGCGAGCCTCACGAGAAGCTCGTTGATGTCCGACTGCGGCACCGAGCGCGCATCTCCTCCGCGCTTGCCGACGTCGAAGAGCTCGGGGTGCCCGGTCTCTGTCGCGTCCGGCGGGAGAAGCTCGCGACTCGCCAGCGCATCGTAGACAATCGCGTCGGCGGACTCGATCAGCTTCTTTCCTCGAACGGTGATGAGACCAGGATCTCCAGGTCCCGCGCCGACGAGAAACACTTTTCCCTCAGCGCTCATCGCATCGACTCGGGATCGACACCGACGCTTTCGCACCAGCGGCTGTATTCCGCCGGAGATATCTCCGATGGCTTGATCTCGCTTCGCCCGCCCCAGAACACGTTGGTGTAGCTGACCGGAATCCCCGCTTCGGAAAGGTGCTCATCGATCGCCGCCTTGTGAGCGAGCACAAGCGATTTGTCGGTGCCGTGAGCGACTGCCATGATGTTGACGTTCGCGAACTCGGGGCCACCTTCGCGCCAGTACGCGTGCGTGAGAATGTGGTGGCGGCCGACCTCGCGCCCCGCCTCGATCTCCCGCCCTTCGGGAACTCGCCAGTGAAACAGGGCATTGTACCGCGTGACGCGCGCACCGGTTGCAGAAGGTTTAACGTGCTCGAGAAAGGTCGAGAATCTTCCGATCACCTTGCGGCTCTCGAGCGAGCGCGCGACACGAACGAATTCGTCGTACGCGACACCCGCCTCGACTGCCCTCGCTCTCCACGGAGACGACTCGATCTCTTCGGGCTTGAATTCGCGCTTCAGTGCGACGAGCACCTGCCAGTCGAGATCCGACAGATGGACGATGTTGGTATCGAGAACTGCTCCGGCCTCATCGGTGCGCGAGCCGGGCTCCATCCCGCGCCGCCTTACGTGGCCGACGCCGAGCGCGAACAGCCGCTTTGCCGGCATGATGCGGAACGCGACAGCTCCCGTTCGGCTCTTGAGCAGATCGCAGTGCTTCGCAATCGAGAATCCCTGCGGAACCTTGAGTGTCGTCCACAGCCGATACGCTGAACCCGGAGTCTCGGCATCGGTCGACCGGATTACCACGTGACCGGAAAACGGATCCTGCTTCGACATGTAGTCGAATGCGGAATCGGTGTTGTCGGCCGGAACATTCCACGCGACAAGGGCGCCCGGAGCGAGGTTCGTCGCCATCAGCGTCTGCCGAATGCGCCTTACAGTACCGGCTTCGAGCATTGCGCGAAGTCGCTCGTGAATCACCGTCTCGCCAATCCCGGAAGCCCGCGCTATCTCCGCGAACGGCTCCTCGTTGAACCCCGCAACACGGTCTTCGGATACGGCGAGGATTGCGGCGTTTACGGGATCCGCTACCTCGACTGGAACAGCTGCAGAGATCACTCCCCCCGTCCCGTATCCCGTCTCGCTTTCACGCGGTTCCACCGGACGATCAACAGCGCTGCGTACACAACATAGATGCCAGTCGCGACTGCGTAGGCAAGATGATAGAAAATTGCGTTGTCAGGCACGGTGGGCCTCCGGCGGATTTGCGCCGTCCCGCGTGACAGCGTAGCGATAACGGGCTCTGAGCAGCGCGACGTACAGCAGCGTGAAGGAAGCGAACGCCAGAAGAAGCGTCGTGAGCATTTCGCCCGGGAGTGACGGCGCGCTCGGCTTGAGAAGGATTGGCTGCGGGTGCAGCGTCCTGAAGAGATAGACACTCAGGTGAATGAACGGAATGAGCAGCGCTCCCAGTATGCCGAGCACCGCGCTGTAGCGGGCGCGCATGCTTCTGTCCTCGAGCGCTCCGCGCATGACGAGATAGGCGACGTAGATGAACCACAGGAAAAGCGTGAGCGTGAGTCTCGCATCCCACGTCCAGTACGCTCCCCAGACGGGCTTCCCCCAGAGTGGGCCGGTCGTGAGCACGACCGTCGTGAAGACGACGCCGACCTCAGCCGACGATTCTGCGATGCGGTCGAGACGGTCCTCCCGAAGCCAGAGGTATAGCCCGCTCGCCACCGCGACGAGCGCGAACGCCATGAATGCAACCCAGGCGGCGGGCGCATGAACGTACAGAATCTTTTGTGCGGGTCCTTGCAGCGCCTCGAGAGGCGTGAAGAAAATCGCGCGGATATACGTGACGACCATCGCGACTACGGCCGCGACCGACAGAGCGGTAGGTCTCATTCCTCGAGTGTAAAGGGATAAGCCAGCGTGCACGCGACGATGAAGACGAGGTCGAATGCAATCAGCAATTTAAGCCACGCGACGGCATCTCCAACGGGACGCCCGCTCATGAGCTTGGCGGTGGCCTGCGCCGCAGGGATCACTATCGGAACGAAGAAGGGCAGCGCGAGCATCGGCAGGAGCAGCTCGGCGAGACGTGTGTTCACAGCCATCGCGCTGAATAGCGTTCCAACTGCCACAAGCCCGATCGCCGCCAGAAACGCTATTCCGGCGAGCGGCGCCGCGACGTCACCGAGAGGAAGGTTGTAGAAGAGGCCCACCGCGGGTATTGCGATAGCCTGGATCGCCAGGACGAAGACGAGGCTCGCAATCGCTTTTCCGAGAAAGATCGATTCGCGCGCCGCAGGTGAGGCGAGCAGTCCATCGATCGCGCGATCCGGCTGCTCGACTCCAAACGAGCGATGCATCCCGAGCAGACCCGAGAACGTGAAGATGACCCACAGCACGCCGGGGGCGAGGTCGATCGCCGCGACAGCGGTAGCATCCCACGCGAAGTAGAAAATCACGATCGCGAGGAGCGAGAACACAACCGCCGAAAAGAAAGCGCTGCGCGTGCGGAATTCGATCGCGAGATCCTTCCTTGCGATCAGCCAGGCATCGCGGAAAAACTCACGCATTCGAGGCGACCAGCTCCTCGTACTGGCGCGCAAAGCCTGCGGAGTCGATCTCCGACCTCGGCTCCGTCCTCACGAGCCGCCCGCGGTTCATGATTGCCGCATGTGTCGCGAGTGACAGTCCTTCGTCGACGTTGTGCGTGACGAGAACGAGTGCGGCGCCACGGGCCTTCAGGTCAGTGAGAAGGGCCGACAGGGCTTTCGAGCCGATCACGTCGAGTCCGGTGAACGGCTCGTCGGCGAGCACCAGCTCGGGATCGTGAACCGTCGCCCGCGCAACGGAGACGCGCTGTTTCATTCCGCGGCTGAGCGATCGCACCGGAGTGTCGGCGCGATCGAGAATCTGCATGGCCGACAGTGCGCGCTCGGCTTTCTCGCGCGCGTTTGACACACCATACAGTCTCGCTGCGAACTCCACGTTCTCGCGCGGCGTCAGCGCGTCATACAGCAGGCTGTGGTGCGATACGATCCCGATGCGGCGTCGCACCTCCGATCCTCCCGGCATATACACATCGCCGATACGCGCGCGACCCGACGATGGCCGCAGGATTCCGCCCAGCATCCGGAGCAAGGTGGTCTTTCCCGCCCCGTTCGGTCCGAAAATGGCGAGAGCTTCGCCGGCGCCGACCGCGACGGTTACATCGTCGACGGCCCGGCGAGGACCGAAGTTGCGCGTCAGATTTTCGGTCGCGACGACCGCCCCGCCTCCGCTCTGCATGGGTCGGAAAGCTCGCACTCTGGCGTCCCCCGTGCAAAACAGGATAACGTTGGCCATGACCGAAGACATCGACGTTCTACTCCAGGAAAATCGCAAGTTCGAGCCGAGCGAGGAGTTCCGCTCGGCTGCGCATATCGCATCGCCCGATGTGTATGACGAGGCGGCCGCTGACCCCGAAGCCTACTGGGCGCGAATGGCCGGCGAGCTCGAGTGGATGCGGAAGTGGGACAAGGTCCTCGAGTGGAATCCTCCCTACGCGAAATGGTTCGTCGGGGGAAAGCTCAACATCTCGGTCAACTGCGTCGACCGGCACGTGCGCGGTCCAAAGCGCAACCAGGCCGCGCTCATCTGGGAAGGAGAGCCCGGAGACCGCCGCACCCTGACGTACTGGGATCTCTACTGCGAGGTGAACCGATTCGCGAACGTCCTGCACGATTTCAAGGTGCAGAAAGGCGATCGCGTCGCGATCTACATGCCTTTGATTCCCGAAGTGGTGATAGCGATGCTTGCGTGCGCGCGCATCGGCGCGATCCATTCGGTCGTGTTCGGCGGATTCTCTCCCGAATCACTGAGGGACCGCATCAACGACGCGCAGGCCAAGCTCCTCATCACCGCGGATGGCGGCTATCGGAGGGGCCATGTGATTCCGCTCAAGCGCAACGCCGACAAGGCGCTCGAGGAAACTCCGTCCATAACGGACGTGATAGTCGTGCAGCGCCGTCCGGGCGCAGGCGGGGACGAGGCATTCGCCGACATGCTGGAGGGCCGGGATCACTGGTGGCATCGGGTGACGAAGGACAAATCAAACCGATGCGAGCCGGAGGAAATGGATGCCGAGGATGTGTTGTACATCCTTTACACGTCGGGAACGACGGGTAAGCCGAAGGGGATCGTGCACACGACGGGGGGCTACCTGACCGGCGTGACCGCCACGATGAAGGAAGTGTTCGACCTCAGGGACGACGACGTCTTCTGGTGCACCGCCGATGTCGGCTGGGTCACGGGGCATTCGTACCTCACTTACGGTCCGCTTTCCAACGGCGCGACGTGCGTGATGTACGAAGGAGCGCCTGACTGGCCGGAGAAGGACCGGTTCTGGGAGATATGCGCGCGTTACGGCGTGACCATTTTGTACACTGCCCCGACCGCGATCCGCGCTTTCATGAAGTGGGGCGATGAACATCCTGCCAGGCACGACCTGTCGATGCTGCGACTGCTTGGATCGGTGGGAGAGCCCATCAATCCCGAGGCCTGGATGTGGTATCGCGAGCACATCGGCGGGAATCGCTGCCCCATTGTGGACACCTGGTGGCAGACCGAGACGGGTGCGATCGTGATCTCGCCTCTTCCGGGTGTGACCGCGACGAAGCCTGGAAGCGCGACAAAGGCTCTCCCAGGGTACACGGCGGAGCTAATCGATGTGAACGCCAAAGTGATTCCCGTGGGAGGAGGACTTCTGGCGCTGACCCGGCCCTGGCCGTCGATGCTCCGCACCATCTGGGGTGACGATGAGCGCTACGTGCAGACCTATTTCTCGAAATGGCCGGGCAGGCCCGATCTTTATTTCCCGGGCGACGGCGCCAAGCGCGATGAAGACGGGTATTTCTGGATACTCGGCCGCGTGGACGATGTCCTCAATGTCGCCGGGCACCGTATAGGAACGATGGAGGTCGAATCGGCTCTCGTCGAGCACCCCTCAGTGGCGGAAGCCGCGGTCGTCGGACGGGCCCATGAGCTGAAGGGCCAGGCCATCGCCGCCTTCGTGACTCTCCGCGAAGGGAAAAAGCAGACCAACGACCTCCGCGACGAGCTGCGGCAGTTTGTCGCGGAGAAGATCGGTGCCCTCGCACGGCCCGACGACGTGATCTTCAGCGCCGACCTGCCCAAGACCCGCTCGGGCAAGATCATGCGCCGCCTCCTGCGTGATATCGCCGAGGGACGCGCGCTTGGCGACACCACGACGCTGGCCGATCCGAACGTAGTCGCGAGCCTGAAGGACCAGTACGAGAGCGAGGAGTCCTGACCGTGGTACGACCCGTGCTTTAGATTTCGGTCAGGCAACCAGAACTGGACGGTCAAATGCTCGGTGGATTGTTTCCTGAATCGATTTTCGGCCGCAAGCTGAATCCAAATGCCGAGAGGCGGCTTCGCCTTTCGCAGGCTCGTGCCGAAGAGACCATCATTCGCGCGCACGTCGACAATGCGCTGATGTTCGTGGACACTCTCGCCGAGGATCTCTCGTTCGACCGGGCGATCGACACGTACATCAGGGTGATGGGAATTCCCGAGCCTCTCGCATCGACCGTTGCGACGCGCGCTCTTGTGAGCCTTGGCCGCGATCTCGTTCCCTTCCGCCGTCGCGCCCGCGAGGAAGGACAGGAGGACGAGGAGATCAAGCCGCGACTCCGGCTCGACGATGCCGCCGCGAGGCAGAGAAGCATCAAGAGAGCGTAACGGCTGCGCAGGAAGAAGAGGAAGGTTGGAAGAAGAGGAAGAAAACCTTGATATTTGGTTTTCTTC
>DASWQD010000117.1:0-3121 GCA_036398255.1 Gemmatimonadaceae bacterium
CAGCTGGTCGAAATGCATCGCATCGAGCACGATGCGACTCAGCCATTTGGGGGTCCTCATCCTACTTCGCGAGCTCCCTCAAAGCATTTCGATACTTCCGCGCCGACTTCGAGGCAGTCGCCAGAGACTCCGCCGTAGCCGGGTCATATGGAGTGAGCAGAATCCCCTTGTCGGTCTCGACTGCGAGGATCCGGTCGCCGGCCCTGAGATGCAGCCGGTCGGCCATGTCCTTGGGCAGGGTCGCCGCGACCGAGCCTCCTGCCTTCCGTAGATTGACGTCCCTTATCACGGTTCCCTCCGCTGTAGCACTATTGTAGTATAATATAGGACAATAGTGCTACACAAGGCGGAGAAACAGCGACCTATCGCCCTGAATCAGCAACAGATGACTTCGAGTGACCAGGTCCCGGAAAAGCTCGAGCTCCTTCCGTTAAAGCTTTGACTGAGGAGGATGCCCCCGAACTTTTTCTTGTGAGGACCCCACCCATGCCCCGCTTGTCCGTCCGGATCCTGTTGCCACTCGCCCTCGCCGCCTGCAGCTCGCCCGAGCAGCTGGTAACCCCGGATGTCGAATCGCTCACCGTATCGAACGCGAAAGCGGCTCCCACGTCTGCATATACGCCCGCGGACCTGGGCGTTTTCCCTGGAGACCACGAAGCCTACGCGTGGGCGGTAAACAACTCTGGCAACGTGGTCGTCCAGAGCATCTACTATCCGCCAAACGGCGGGCCTGGAGTCGGCCGGTGGTACGTCAAGACGGGAAGCAGTATCTGGAGTCTCGACTCCGGCATTATCCGCGCGATCAGCGGCGGTTCGCCGACCTATGTCATGACCTCGGTGCCTCGCGGCCTGCTGCACACCTTCAGCACGGCCGGCGGGTTCTCCGCACCTCTCCTCCTGGATGCGATCAATGAGCACACGGGAAACGCACGCGCGGTGAACGATCTCGGCGTGTCAGCGGGCGCAGTGGGCTGGTACGACGGTACGCAGGGTAGAAATGAAGCCGCGATCTGGAACCCGGATGGCACCGGATCCTCGATCCCGAACCCCGGTTCGTACGCGTACGGCGAGGCGAGGGACATCAACAACTCGAGTGATATCGTGATCGAGTACAACGGGCGCAATGTCATTCCCGATCGCGGGTATCTGAGAACAACCGAGGGAGCGATGATCGAGCTCCTTCCGCTCCCGGGGCATCGCTCGACTTACGCGAGGGGAGTGAGCGAGCGAATCAACGGGATGATCTACGTTGCGGGAATCAGCGATGACGACAATGGCAGGTACTCGACGATTCGCTGGGCAGTCGATGTCGTGAGCGGCGCGGTGACGGCCGAGATCGGTCAGGCGCAGTCGTACTCGATGGCGATGACGGACGACGGCTCGATTGTCGGGGTGATCAGCGGCGCGAGCACGAGCGGATTCATCTGGAAGCGCGGATCTGCGACGACCGCACTCAAGACACCAAAGGGAAGCGGAAATGGCCGCGTGTGGGGCGTGAGCGGCGATGGACGGTATATCGCGGGCGACGCGAAGTTCGGAAGCTATCGAAGGGCGGTACTCTGGACGGCGCCGTGACAATGCTCTGAACATCCGGGTGGCACGATTGAGGCAGGGAGATCATTGATCTGTCATCGAGCGATGGTGCCCCCCGGATGTCTGGACCCTTTAGAAGCCTTACCGTGCTTGTTGCTGCATTCTCATTCGCAGGATGCGAAAGCGACTCACCTGTTGCGACAGCCGAAACAATCGCAGAGGACAGCGCGCTCGCCGCGCAGGTTCTATCGGCTGAAGGCGACAATCTCTTCGCGGTTGGTGCCGAGACAGACGACTCGATCGATGAGCCTGAAGCCACCGACGTCGTCGCGCAGCAACCTTCACCTTCACCTGCGCCGGCGCCGCAGCGGGCACTTGCAGTTGCACCAGTTGCACCGAAGCAACCTGCAGCAACAGTGGCAGTTGCCAATGCTACATCTCGCGTAGTGAGCACGCCTCGCATTCAGCGCACTCGCCGTCCCGCCGTCACGCGCGGCCCGGCCGGTGTCGTATCGTCAGGAGCGTCGCTCACGCTCGTTGCGAATCGCCGTGTCTGCGCTGATGCCGGAGAGACGTTCCGCGCGACTGTTGTGGACGCGGTGCGCGGAAGCAATGGCGTGATGATCCCGCGCGGAGCTCAGGCCACTGCTGAAGTAACCGGCTCTGACAAATGGGGCGCGGGGATAAGTGTTCGAGTCAACTCCGTGCGAATCAGCGGAAGGACCTACCCCGTTGCTTCGCGCGCTGGATATGTGCTGCCCGATAGATCGGGCTGCATACGTGAGCGCGGACGAATCGAAGTCGAGACGATTCGGCCACTCCGAGTTGTCGCCCTTACAACACGGTAGAAACCCCGGCGAGCCGTTAGTCGGTAGCTGGTAGCGGTAGCTATATGCCATAAGCTGTAAGAATAGGAGAAAGGCGGGAGTGCGTGTCAGCCCGCAGTTCTGGTCTCTCCCCATTCTTACAGCATAAAGCTTATAGCTACCGCTGCTAGCTACGGACTGACGGCTCGCCGTTCACGCAGTTCAAGAACGATTCAACGGCAGGTGGCCCTGATCCTTCGCCTTCGTCATGCTTGAAGTAGACATACGCATCATTCCACCTCTGCCCTGCAACGCACCGGGCCCACTCCGATAAAGCGTCAGCTGAGTAGTCGAGCTTGTGCAGCCGCAGGTATCCCCAGTCGGCGGTGCACACGACAGGACACTTGAGCTCCGCAGATTCTGAAACGCACATCGCGATGTTGCGATCACGTAAAACAGAAAACACATCTTCATCGAACCAGCTCTCGTGCCGAAACTCGAACGTGTACCTGCGATCCGTCGGCAAGTAGCCAAGAAAACTCTGGAGCCGGGGAACGTCCTTCTTCAAGTTGGGAGGAAGCTGAAAGAGTATCGGCCCCATCTTGTCCCCAAGCGTCGCCGTATTCTTGAGAAGAAACTGCACCATCGACTCCGACTCCGCCTTCAGTCGAGTGTAATGCGTGATCTTCTGTGACGCCTTGATCGCAAACCGGAAATCATCCGGCACCTGCGACGCCCACTCGAGCAGGACGTGCTCCTTCGGCAGGCGATAGAACGTGTTG
>DASWQD010000118.1:0-1662 GCA_036398255.1 Gemmatimonadaceae bacterium
ATGACGGCCTGTCGCCATGACACCCTCCGGTCCCCTCTGTGCCCTCTGTGTCCTCTGTGGTGAAGCCCGGTACACAGACCATGAAAATCCGCATCATCCAGGCCGGCTCGAACGCCGATAAAGAGCTGGGAGCGGTAGCCGAGCGCTACCTCGACCGGATCAGGCATTTCTTTCCAATTGAGGTGGTTACGGTGGCTCCGGAGCGCGGTAGACAAGCATCAGATGATGCGTCTATCATGCGCGCTCAATCCGCGCGGCTGGGGGCCGCGATCCCTGATCGCGGGTACACGATCGTCCTCGATGAGCGCGGCGAAACCCTTGATTCTTTGAAGTTTGCGAGATGGCTGGAGCGGCTGACGATCGACAGTCCGTACGGCGTCACCTTCGTGATCGGAGGCGACGTCGGGATCGACGACAGCGTACGCAATCGTGCCGACAAGCTGCTGGCCCTCTCGAAAATGACCCTGCCGCATCAGTTCGCCCGGGTTGTCCTGCTGGAACAGATCTATCGGGCATGTACGTTGATGCGGAACATTGCATACCACAAGTAAGGAGCCGGCTCTGATGGCGAGAACGAAGACCAAAGCAAATCCGTGGCAGCCCTATGAGGATGCCCTGCGGAAGAAACAGAATGAGCTGTTCGACTCCTACGAGCGCGACAAGGCCGCGGGCAACGCACTGCCCGACGACGGGATCCAGGACCTCGCCGACAAAGCCGCCAGCGCTTACTCGAAGGAACTCAACTTTTCCCTCTCTGACGCGGAGCGCAACCTGCTCATGCTCATCGAAGAGGCGTTCAATCGCATGAAGGCCGACAAGTTCGGCGTCTGCACCAACTGCGGCGCCACCATCGGCGAGAAGCGCCTGCAGGCTGTTCCCTGGACGCCGTTCTGCATCGACTGCCAGGAGCTGCAGGAAAAGGGACTGCTCACTTAAGCCTCCCTGCCACGATTCGCGTATTTTTGAGGGAGCGGGGAACCGCTCCCTTTTTCTTGAATTGAGAATTGAGAATTGAGAATGAAGTTCAATTCTCAATCCTCAATTCTCAATTCCTCCGTCATGCCGAAGCCATTACAGAAAGTCCTGGACGCGATCGCAGCTAAGAAATCGCCGCCGGTGATTCTCGTCGGGGGCTCATCCGAGTTTCTTTCCGAGCGCGCGTTCCACGAGATTCGCGACGCGATCATCGCCGCGAATCCGGGGATCAACGTCGAAGCGTATGAGCCTGGCTCCGAGCTCGCCGCCGTCATCGATTCCTTCCGCACCATGTCGCTTTTCGGCGGGCCTCGTCTCATGGTTCTGCCCGAGGTCAACGCGTTCGTTTCGGCGAAAGAGCTGACATCGCTGTTCGACAAGTCGGTGAGCGAGTGGAAGAGCGCGAAGACCGACCGCAAGCGCGCCACCGCCTCCGCAAAACTCCTCCACGTCCTCGGCCTCGTCGGGTGTGATCTCGACATGAAGGACAACGCCATCGCGAATGCGCTCGGCGTGCCTCTCGACGACACGCTCACGGCCATGCTCACGTTCAGCCGGGCGACCGGGAAGAAGGCCGGGCGAGGGGAGGACGACGCCGCCCTCCTCACCGAAGCTGTCGCACGCGGAGGCGCGGAGAGAACGATCCTCTTGATGCGGAGCGGCGGCGAGATGCCGAAAGAGTCGGCC
>DASWQD010000119.1:0-1950 GCA_036398255.1 Gemmatimonadaceae bacterium
TGAGCCGCTCCTCGAACTCGCCGCGAAACTTCGCGCCCGCTATCAGCGCGCCGAGGTCGAGGGAGAGAAGGCGTTTGTCGCGGAGACTTTCGGGAACGTCGCCGTTCATGATTCGCTGAGCGAGGCCTTCCGCTATCGCAGTCTTTCCAACTCCGGGCTCCCCGATCAGGACGGGGTTGTTCTTGGTGCGACGCGACAGCACCTGGATTACGCGGCGGATTTCTTCGTCGCGGCCGATTACGGGATCGAGTTTTCCCTTTCGCGCCGCCTCCGTGAGATCGCGTGTGTAGCGCTGAAGCGCCTGATACTGATTCTCCGGATTCTGATCGGCGACTCTATGAGATCCGCGAACCTGCTGAAGTGCCTCGAGAAGACTTGCGTGCGTTGCGCCAGCGTCGTTCAGCAGCCGCCGCGAATCCGTGCCTTTGACTTCGCTCAACGCGAGAAGCAGGTGCTCAGTCGAGACGAACTCGTCGCCGAGATCCTTCGCGTCTTTTTCCGCCCTGTCGAAAACCTGATTCAGCTCGCGCGAGAGATTCGGCTGCGCGTCGGTCTGCTTTGGATAACGCCCGGCTTCGCGCTCCGCATTCCCCCTGACCGAGCTGACACTGACACCGAGCTTTTGAAGAACCGGTACGACGATGCCCTCGTCCTGTCCAAGGAGCGCCAGGAGGAGGTGAAGATCGTAGACCTGCGGGTTGCCGGCGCGACGCGCCAGTGACACCGCATCGTTGATGGCTTCGCCTGATTTAACCGTGAGTTTATCTGGACTTATCATGGGCGCCGAAGGGAGCAAGCGGAGTGCCCTAAGATACTGCCATTGTGGCGCACGCGAATCGAAGCCAGACCACAGGAAAGAAAAAACGCTCTCGAATCCGAGAGCGTTTTTCTATTTCGAGACCAGCATCTTCTTGACCAGCGGCTTTCCGTCTACTTCGAGCCGGTAGAGATAGACGCCGGAAGCGACTTCCTGCTGCGTCTTTGCATCTTTTCCGTCCCAGTACGCGGTGTATTGCCCACAGGTCAAGAACAAACGGTCGATCGGTTCTCCCCCAGCTACATTCCCCGTTCCGCCTTGCAGAACCGGCACAGCTACTGGCTGCGCCAGGACATTGTATATCCGCAAGCTAACGCGGTACAACCGGCTCGGATCCGCGCATCCCGCACCGTCGCCGATGCTGAACGGGATCTTCGTCTCCGGATTGAAAGGATTCGGATAATTCTGGCCGAGCTCCAACCCGGGGCCACGCGCCCTGCCGGATTGGGGTGATGTTCCCTGTGCCGTCAGTTTGCCTGGCATGAACGCGCTGAAGGCGACAACAACTACTGCCACCCACAGGTGTTTCATTTTGACTCCACTGCTGACAAGGAAAGTTTTAGAAAATACCCTCTGTGAACTGGTTGTAAGGACAGATGCTTCGGCCAACCTACGGTCAGACTGACATAGTGTCAAGCAGTCAGCGAACCGCCCTTTGCATTCATCCTCATTCTACTCCGACTGCCCTGACCTGTCTCCCGTCACCATCCCGCAAAGTCACGCCGGTACGGTCACAATACTCGAGAAACGGAATGAGGTACTTCCTTGTAACCCCCAAAACGTCCTTTAGCTCCGCCGGGGAGTATTTCCGGCCCGGAATCAGCCCGGATCTCAGGGTCCCAACCATCTTTTCAAGCGAATCGCGAGAGTAATACCGGTCCTCGGCAACTTTCGTGATCGCCCCCTCCCGCTCGAGCCGCCTCAACAACGGTCGCGCCGACTGGCCAAACTTCGATTCAAGCTCCGCGACGCTAGGAGGGCCACCCGGGTGAACGCAAATGTCGCGCAGAATCGCATCGCTCAACTGCTGCTCGCGGGAATCGAGCCTCGAAGTCCATCCCGCGGGCCTGACGAGCGATCCCGAGGTCTCGATTCGACCTTTTTTTTCGAGACGATTCAACGCTACGTCGACG